>JAZFSW010000290.1:0-9348 GCA_036446375.1 Desulfobacterales bacterium
AGTTATCCTCCAGGAGTTCCTGATAGCTACTTTCCAGCACGCCTATTCTCCGCTTGTGCTGCCTTTTTTGTGTTTCCAGCAAATCCTGATTGTTCCGCTGAGATTTTTCGGAAAGAAACAGTTCAATGCTTAGTTGAACAATCGCTGCGCAATAGTGACGCAACGATTCATCATCGAAAACACCGAATACAACGGTGTCCAGTGCCTCGACAAATATGGCGCTGCCGCTTTTTCCATCGGGCAGTTCAAATGCAGTGATTCCGTTTTCTTGCTGAGCCTTCTTGACGATGGATTCTCGAAGTAACACATCAAGATCCAGCGTTTCGCCCACAGGATCGCTGTTCGCATCGACCGGAATCATCTGGAATTTGCCGTTCGGTGCACGATCTCGTATTGCAGTCAACAACAGATGCCGCTCTTCATGATGGTCAGAAAGGTCTGCAAGAATATCATCCGAAAGATCTGGCATGTCGCTAGTCGTCGGACTCATAGATCTCCTTGGCCTTATCGATTTCTTCAGGCAAATCCTCCAAAAGGGCCTTATACTCACCAATATTGTTTCTCACGTATGTTGCCAGAGAGGGCGAAAGCGTTGCTTTCATACCGGGAAGAGCCCCATAGTCCAATTTGGTCACGAGGTATTCTGAAATCTGAATAATGGCCGGAATACTTGATGCGGAAGTATCGGTCAGGTTGTCATGATGGTACCTGACACCATCCTGTACCGTCACGGGCAATTCCCAGTCCTGAGCCAGCAGATGGCCCAATTCACAGTGGTTTGTGCCGATATGTTCTGTTTCGGCCGCAGTTATAACCGTCGGACTGGATTCATAGGCCTTGCATGCTTGAATGAATGAATCGTGTTCAAGCTGATCTTCGACAATCATTCCGATATCGTGGAGGATTCCGCATAGAAAGGCGTCTTCCCCTTTTTCTCCCAAGATGCGTTCTGAGATCATCTGAGCCGATATGCTGACAGCGGCGCAATGAAGCCAGAGCTTGGTCCTGGAAAATGTGGCCTCATCGGCAGTCGGTTTGAATATATCGCGAAGCGCTTCGGTAACCACCATGTTTCTCAGGTTCTTCATGCCAATGAAGACAAGCGCCCGCGCAATGCTATCCACTCTCTCCTTCAAAGCATAGTAAGAACTGTTAACCATCCGTAGAATGCGGACAACCAGAGAAGGATCTACCCGGATAAGCTTTTCGAATTCACTCAATGAACTGTTTTCTTTCGATATCAGTTTGGTCAGACGCAGTGCGACATGGGGTAATGTTTTTATATTATTGAATTTTCCTATGATTTCTTCGGCTGTTGCCATAACGAATAGACTCCCTGTTCCGGCGGATTAAACGGCAGCAGCGGCATGTTGCTTGTTGCCGCAACGGCCCGTTGGCACCTGGCCGATCGCGACGATCTGTTTGGTGCATGGTCAGTTTGCCACAGAGATACAATGCAGAAAGCATGCCAATAGATTGACCACACGAATTGCCATATGATTACGCATAGATAGGGCCGATTTGACAGGAGCGAAAGGATAAGAATTGACGTAACCTGGCGATTGCGGTCCCGCAGGTGTCAATGTTTTGACTTTCATGGGCCCAAAAGTGTTGCAGCCGGTTGGCAAAAGGGTTACTCAATGTCTTCATCCTTAACGTCTATGGGAGAATCATCATGAAGCCATCCATGGGCCCCATCCGGCCCCCTTCGGAAGCCTATTCGATGCTCGTCCGGGCAACGAAGAACTGCCCCTGGAACCGTTGCACGTTCTGCACGGTCGCAAAAGGACAGAAGTTTGAGATCCGACCCGTGGAAACGGTTAAAGCCGATATTCTTTCCCACAAGAAGATGGTGGAAGATATCTATGAATATGCTGAACGGTCCGGCCATCGCATTGGTGAAATTGCCCGGTACAATGACATACCGTGGTTGCTCGATGATGGTGTCAACAGTGTCTTTATACAGGATTCCGACAGCCTGATCATGAAAACAGAGCAACTCGTTGAGATACTGGAATTTCTCCGGCAGACATTTCCCACGATCGAAAGGGTGTGCACCTATGCCAGAGGCAAGACGATATTCAACAAGACGCTCGATGAGCTGAAGCAATTGAGAGCAGCGGGGCTTTCCAGAATCCACATGGGTCTTGAGACCGGGGATGATGAACTGCTGGCTGAAATTAGGAAAGGCGCCACGGCAGGCGAGATGATCCAGGCGGGCAGAAAGGCGATTGCGGCAGGGCTTGAAGTGTCCGCCTATATCATGCCGGGGCTTGGCGGGCAGGAAAGATGGGAGCAGCATGCGGCAAACTCAGCTGATGTCCTCAATGCGATCAATCCCCGATTCATCCGGCTGAGGACCTTCCATCTGCCGGGAGGAACACCGATATACGAAAAGGCAGAGCGGGGAGCGTTTCATATCCAATCAATTGAAGGCGTGATCCTTGAGGTGAGGCGATTTATAGAGGCATTGGAAGTTACCTCTGAATTGATTACCACCGATTATGCCCACAACTACTATCTTGGGTACGTCGATGCCAAGTTACCGGAAGAAAAAGAGCGTTTGATCGGTGATCTTGACAATGCGTTGGCGGACTGGCGATCCAGGGGCGAACCCAAACGAAATCCCTTCTGGGGCGGCCTCAACCGGCATCTCTGAGCGTTTATCTTGCCCCCTCATGGTTGAGCAGCCACTCTTTTCTCCAGAGCCCTCCCCCATAGCCGGTCAGGCTGCCGTTGCTGCCGATAATCCGGTGGCAGGGCAGGACGATAGAGACCGGATTTCGGCCGTTGGCAGCACCAACGGCACGGACCGCCCGGGGATTATCGATTGCCTCGGCAATCGTTCTATATGAGGCCGTTTCGCCAAAAGGAACCGCTGCCAGCTGCTGCCAGACCGATACCTGGAAAGCCGTTCCCTGAAGCATGACGGCCATATCAAATGTTTTTCGTTTACCGAGAAAGTACTCAGAAACCTGTTCCAGCGCAGCACTCACCACGGGACTATCCGTGACCCCTTTGCGCCGTTTCGCCACAAATTCTATTGCGGTGATGGCTTGAAAAGTCCCGCCAATTTCCACCAGACCGATCGGCGATTCGACATACCCGAAATAGAGGGCTTCCATAATCGATCCGGTCTTGGTTATCTCAGATATGATCTTCATCTATCGGCTCTGTTTTGGTGTCTTTTGTCGAAAACCACAAAACTCAAGTATCAAATTACAGACAAACCTCAAATTCCAATATTCAATGCTCCTCGCAGTTCCGGTTTCTTTTTTGATTTTTGACCATTGGAACTTATTTGATATTTGTCATTTGTTATTTCAGTTCCCCCCAATCTTTAATCTGTGAAATCTGCGTAACCTGTCCTGCGTAGTCTTGACGAAGCGGGATCTGTGGATAGTCATCGTTTGGAGTTCTTTGGCCATTGGGAATTGCTTGATACTTGCAGTTTGACGATTGTGATTTCATTCGGGGGAGTTTCAATCTGTCAGTGCGATACTTGGGGATAGTCTATTGTAGAGAAGGGGAGGTTTCCCCCCCCCTTCTCTGTGCTCTCTGTGAGCCCCGCCCGCCTCGCCTGAAGGCGAAGCCGACCCGCCGGACAACGCCTGCAGCGCAGCAATGGCGGGCAGGTGGCGGGCAGGTCTGTGAGAGACCCACACCCAACAAGATAATCTCCCGGTACTACGCGAGGGGATCAATCGAGTCGAGATTATCCCAGATCGATGCCATTTCAGCCTGATCGACATCGAATACCGTCCCCGAAGCGGCTGCTTCTGTCCGCATGAAAGCCGGGTCCGTGTGGGCGGTACCGATTTCAGTACCCTCATTGAATTTCAGTTCGGTTCGCAGGGTCTGTCTGCCGATTTCTATTAGATCTTCAATGGTGGTATTCGTACCATACCGGGCGTTTGAGAGATCCGCGAGAAATGTAAGCAGCTTGATCTTGTCACCGGGGGCCGCCAGCGTGCAGTAACCCATGGCATCCTGCGTGGCGGTATATATCTGAACTTTCAGGGATCGTTCCACCTGGCCTTCTTTTGCCATGGGATCTTCATAGGTAATGCCTGCCGTGTGATCGGCTCCCATGGGTCCGGTGTGATAGGTAACCCCGGTGGGTTTTGTGACACGAGGATCATGGGCGGGAATCGCCTGTCCTTTGACAGCCGGTACACGATCGATGCCGAGGGCGCTAGCTGTTGCAACAACGCCACTTCCCAGAATATTTCCAAACTCGGTGCCCTTTTCAACCTCATCGAGCAGTTTGAGGGCCGAATCCGCATCTCCCATGGTCATCTTTCCGGCACTGGCCGCAAGGCCCATGGCGCTGCCAAGCTCGATGGTATCGATTCCCAGATCATCTGCGATCCGATCGAATTTGGCGATGGCATCCGGATCGACAATTCCCAGGTTGGTTCCCATCAGGGCGATGGTTTCATACTCGAAACTCGAGGTCAGGTGGTTGCCGTCCGCATCGTGATAGACCACGGAACATCCCACGAGACATCCGGGCATGCATGCATCCATTTTACCACCGCGCTCCTGGTTCATTTTTTCAAAGCCCTGGGAGGACACCGCTTCAAAACCCTCAACAGGATCGGCGCTGTAGTTTAGCGCCGGCATGGTTCCCATTGGCCTGAACATATTGATAAGGCCCGGGGTTCCGTATGTGCTCATGTTCTGGATGCCGGGATCTGCCTTCATAAGAGCCGCCCATTCCTTCTGGGTCGATTGGAAAGCATCCTTATCTGCCATATCCACCCGGGAGGTACCCCGATCGTCAAGGACAATGGTTTTGAGACCCTTTGCACCCATAACCGCACCGAGTCCGCCACGAGCGGCATGCCGTGAGAAATAACCATTCTTATCGGTCAGGGACACAGCGGCCGACTTCCATTGTCGCTCACCGGCAATACCGATGCTGATGATGGTTATCTTCTCGTCATATGCGCTGCGCAGTGTATCGGCAAGGTCATAGTTTTTCATGCCTTTATACGAATCGGCGCTTACCAGGGAGGGGCCGTCCTGATTGATGCTGAGAAGATGGAGTTTTCCTTCTGCAGCCTGACCTTCCACGATGATGGCCCTTATACCGAGCTTGTCCATCTTCTGAGCCGCGGGACCACCGGCGTTGGCTTCTTTGATCCCCAGGGTCAAGGGGCTCTTTGCACCCACAGAAATTCGACCACAGGAAGGTGCCATAGTGCCTGCCAGAGGACCTGTGGCGATGACGAGTTTGGCTTCAGCACTGAGGGGATCGGTTGCTGGTGGGACTTCCTTGGCCAAAATGCTGGCCGTCAATCCCCGGCCGCCGAGGATTTTCTGATCATCGGCAAGATCCTCAAAAGTGGTTTCGAGTGTGCTCATGTTTACGCGTAAGATTCTCATTGATTTCTCCTTTGTTCATATGGGTTGGTATTAAGCTGCTATCCGTGCAGCGGCTTTGGCGGTGTCCGGCCTCTTTGAGAAAGACCTTCAGAGATGATACAAGGCAATGACTGTAAGGGATTTTGAAGGTTTCTTCAAGGGAAAAAATACGGGATCCTTTCGAATTGTTCCGATTCCACGCTAAGCAGAGGAAACGCAAAGAATGGATCGTAGTTGCTTATCGGAGAATCGATATTATATTACGGCGGAGAAACGGTGTATATGCCAAAGGAGGATGTGATGAACTCGGCCTCGTATACCACCACCCGGTGCGGAGAATGTGGTGCGAAAAACAGGATTCCCATCGATCATGAGCGTTCTGCTTCCTCTGGTGACGAAAAGATCACCTGCGGGAAATGTCACCGGCCATTAATCATGGATCAGACGCAACGCAAAGGGCCTGCTGCCTATAAAATGCGGTGTACCCATTGCGGTACCCAAAACAGGGTTCCCGCCGGCAAGATCGATAGCGATGCCACCTGCGGCAAATGCGGCGAGCCGCTTTCAATCGGTGAGCTGTTTATTCCCCAGCCGGTTATGGTGACCGATGCCAATATGGAAGACAAGGTGCTGAAATCTCCTCTGCCGGTTCTGCTGTATGCATGGGCGCCCTGGTGACCGACATGCAAATCGGCGGGACCGATTATCGATGAATTTGCCAGGGAATCGAAGGGTAGAATCCGGGTCGGGAAGGTGAATGTGGATGCGAACCAGGCCGTCTCTTCAAAATACGATATTCGCAGCGTCCCATTTCTCTTTATATTCGACAAGGGGACAATGATAGAGAGCCTGCCGGGGGCGATGCAGAAACATGATCTGATGATGAAAATGGCTCGGTATTTGTAATTGCAGTAGCATTCAGCCCATGGGATGGCACCCGGGCCCAATCGAAAGAGGAGGATGGTAATGACGCTTCAGGAGCAGATCAAGAAAGATTTAATGTCGGCAATGAAAGCCAAAGATGATGTGACGAAAGATACCCTCAGAGTCGTTATGGGTGAATTCGGAAGGTTAGACGGAAAGACAGTCTCCGATGATGATGTCATCAACATATTGAAAAAGCTAGTAAAATCTGAAAAAGAGACGATGGAGAAGAGTGGCGACACCGGCGATTCAGCTTACATTCGTATCATTGAGGGCTATCTGCCTCAGATGGCTTCCGAAGAAGATATCAAAACATGGATCAAGGAGAATGTTGATCTGTCCGAGTTTAAGAACAAGATGCAGGCCATGAAGCCGATTATGACGCATTTCGGATCGGCGGTTGACGGCAATACCGTTAAGAAGATCCTACTGGAAATGTAGCCGGACGCGGAAAGGTTTTAGACAGGATTAATCCCGCTGAAGACGGGATCTTCGACAGGGTCGACCGATACTTCCATCCTTTAGAAGAATGGACTGTCTTTTCTCTGCGGTGAGTCGAAACACCATATGTATTGGGCCTTGCAGTTGCGTGCACTGAGCATCACGGCTCCGATCTTTCATCTTCCAGCAGCCGTATATTCCTTATCGTCAGAAGTTTCATTCCCAGAAAGGTTCCTATCTGAAAGACCACCAATGCCCCCAAACCCCACAGGAAGGCCGACCGGTAGGATTCTCCCAGGGCCAGGAAAACAGCAGCAACGATACCACTCCAGAGGGTGATCTTCCCAAACACCTTCAGATAGACCGTCCGAAGGGTATACCAGAGATCGATAATCCCATAGAGCGCCGCGATCAGTTGAACCGACAGAACCATACCCAGCAAGAATACCCCTATGGTAATGATCGTATCGATTATTGACATCATGCGATGGCATCCTCCAATATTTGCGCCGATTCGGAACGGTTCATCTCGTATGGAACTACGTTAGGTCCTCGGTGTTGGTTTATCGGTTGCGTCACGCCATGGCGTGATTGGGTCTCTACGCAACCCACATACGACCACCGAAACGAGTCGCCCCGTCCGCCTCATCGGTAGGCGAAGCAGATGGCGGTCCCTTACCCCAACCGATTGACGTCGTTTCTTCATTGATCAGACTGGCCGTCCCGCTTTCAGCGGGACCTCTTAGTCTAGCCAGAGTCATTACCCATATCATCATCGGCCAGCAGCCGGACAATGCCCTTGTCACCGTCTACCTGAATCCGAACACCGGTATGAATTCTCTTCGTGCAATCGGCCAGATCCACAACACAGGGCATTCCGAATTCTCTTGCTACGGTTCCGGCATGAGACAGGTAGCTTCCGATTTCAATAACCGCGGCACCGGCGGTGAGAAACAGGGGGGTCCACGCCGGATCGGTGTAGGGGGCCACCAGGATCTCACCGGGTCTAAGTTCGATGTCGATGGAGGGATCCAATATGACACGGGCCACACCTTCGTAGCTTCCCGGCGATGCGGGCAGGCCATGGAAAACCACAGCGGTATCCATGTCAGCCGGTGTCTCAGGCGATGATTCCATGCCCATGCCAACGGTTTTCGGGGGCAATGTTTTCGATAGGCGGATATGTGCCATGCGTCGGTTGCGTATACGATCCTCGACATGCTGCCAGTCAAGTTCACCGGCTTGCATCCTTTCAATCTCCTTGAGACGCAGATAGAAGATGTCGTCCTTGCATCGGAGTTTGCGCTGGGTCATCAATTCGCTTTCGATGTGTAGTATCTTCTTGCGGATGCAATAAAAACCCATGATATGATAAAAACGAGAGTTTTCTCGCATCTTGGTGAAGAATTTTGTCCGATCCGCGACATAGCGGATCAGCCGCCATCGAATACTGAAGCGTCTTTCCAGCGGATATTTCCGAAGGTTTTCCCGGATCGTCGCTTCAAGTTCCTTTCGGGTTACTTCGATCTTCTTCTCATGTTCGGATGGATCGGATTCAATCAACAGATAGTTGCGGATCATACCAAGAACCGGTGCGGGATCTTCCTCCCAGCGTGATGACTGCAATTCGAGTTCTTTTAGCGCCCGATGGCCATTAATCCGGAGGAAGTGGTCCAACTGCTTCAAAAAGGTTTCTGCTTCCGGTTCACGACCGAGTTCTGCCAGAACATTTTCGGGACGAATCGTCTCAAAGAGCCGTCGGACCGATGGGTGTCGTTTGGCTTCTTTGGCAAGCGCCCAGATACCCCGGCCCATCTCTGCAGAGAGAACACCATCGGTTCCCGAGCAGAGCAGGGCTTCAGCATCTTCTCTGATATTCGGCGCCCATCGTCGCACCAGGGATTTGAGTATGTCCATACCGAGGATATACCGCATCGATGTCAGGTTTATGAAAATGGCATGGTGCCCGATGGGTTCAAGAAAATGAGACCAGGAAAAAAGTCGTTCAAATGTCTCAACCGGCGAGAGGGTAGGGTCATTGTCGACCTTTTCACACAATGCCCGGTAACTATCCATGAAACTATCCGGCATCCTGCGTGTTCGGGCAAACAAGACGCCGGCAGCAAAATAGGCCAAAAGCATCATGCAGGAGAAGAAGGGGAGTTTGGGCAGGGAAAGCTTCCCCGGTTCACGGAGATTCATATCATACAATGTTGAGGCAACATCTTGATCCGAAGCCCTGATGGGAAGTAGTTTCCTGATGTGTTTGACACTAAGATAGGTCCAGCCGCTTATCAGGCGGATCAGCGGCGGCGCAAAAAGAAGGCTTATCCCATCCTGGCTGATCGGTGTCAGGGGGTCCGTGAAATTTTCCAGGAGTGGTTTGAAAATCACATAGGGTTCGTCGATACCCTCACCAACGTCTTTTTTCCCCAATACGGTAATAGCGCGGGATTGGAGCATGAAAAACTCCCCTCCCGATACTGCCCATTCCACATCTTGAGGACTTCCGAAATGGGCCTCGGCTTGGATGGACCATTCGGCAACCGTCCTGATGAGTGCCGGCGTCAGGGTTTCCTTCTGCCGCATGTCATGGGGTACCTCCTGGAGTCG
>JAZFSW010000291.1:0-3670 GCA_036446375.1 Desulfobacterales bacterium
TGCATCGCAGCGCCCTGTTTCTCCAGGACTATTTCAAGCTGATGGATGCAGAGCCGGGAATTGAGGGGCGAGAAGACGGCATCGATCTGGAGGACGTCGTAAGGAGCATCGATGTCCGAAACGTCTCGTTTTCCTATCCTGATGCGCCGAAAGCGGCCCTGAAGAACATTTCGTTCCGAATCGAGGCCGGTGAGTGTCTGTTCCTGGCGGGCAGAAACGGTGCCGGGAAGACCACCCTCATCAAACTGCTCTTGCGGCTCTATGACCCGACAGAAGGCGTTATCCTCGTCAATGGCAGAGACATCCGTGAGTACTCCGCACGCTCGCTGCGAAAAGCGTTCTCGCTGCTGATGCAGGACTACTCGCGGTATCCTTTCAGCGCACGGGAGAACATCGAGATAGGCGATGTGGAAAACCTTGAGGACGAGGAACGTATGCAGTATGCCCTGAACGCATCCAAATTCGGCGAGATCGTCCTGAAACTATCCGAGGGCCTCGATACGTATCTACTGCGGTACTTCGGCCACGGTAAGGGATCGGCGGGCGCCGATCTTTCGGGAGGCGAGTGGCAGAAGCTGGGACTGGCGCGCTCGTTTTACCGCGATTCGTCGGTATTGATTCTCGATGAGCCCACCAGCGCCCTCGACGTGCAGTCCGAAACCGAAGTGCTCATGACATTCAAACAGGAAATCGCCGGCAAAGTCGCCATCATTGTTTCCCATCGGCTTTCGGCCGCCGCCATTGCCGATCGTGTGATCTTCATGGCCGATGGCGAATTGATCGAGGACGGCAGCCACGACAAACTCTCAGAAGGCGACGGCCCCTACGGCTCTCTATATCGGCTTCAGCAGGAGGGGTATTCGTTCCTGTAGGGGACACCAATGCATACGACGTGCACATACCCATCGACACGGCGGATTGCAGTTGACGGCGATAGAGGGGTTGTTGCGATTCTCTCGGAGGACTGAGGGCAGTGGCCACCGGCGGCGTAAGAATGACTCAAGGCATCAGGCAAAAGGGGGGTATCTGCCATGGCAGATTCGGATGCAGGAAAACTGAAGCTCAAGACCCTTGACCACATCGGCATCCAGGTGAGGGACGTTGAGGAAGTGATCGAGACATGGGAACGGACGTTCGGCATCGGTCCCTGGACCATTCGCGAGATGACGCACACCACGCCAGAGGGAGAAACGCTCACAACCAAGCTTGCGTTTGCCTATACGGACAACGGTGTGGAGATTGAGTTGATACAGAGCATCCGGAACGATTTCATCGACACGCACGGGGAAGGCTTGCACCACTTGGGCTTTTTTGTCAATGACGTAGATGAGGATGCAGCTAAGGCGGTTGAGCAGGGCGCCAAGGTCGCCTTCAAAGGACCGGGTGGAAACATCCACCTGGACGCCGATGGGCCCGGTGGCGTTAGATTTGAACTGATGAGAAGACGCGGGAGAGTAGCTGACCAATAAGGGGGAGTTCCTGACAGGCCAAGAAAAAGTTGACAATTATGCTGCCCCGGGTTACATATATACACATATGGAGGTGCATATGGAACTTACCAAAAAGACAACCATATTGTTTCCTGAGTTATTGCACAAGCGGTTGACCCAAATGGCAAAGCAGAACAAGACCAGCCTTGGCAAACTCGTTCGTACTGCTTGTGAGAGACAATACGGGTTGGTATCCCAATCTGAAGTTAAACAGGCATTAAACGACTTGGCAGCGCTTTCGCTCCCCGTTGGGGAAATGCCCGAACTGAAAAGCCAACTGAATCCGACACCGGGCAAGCCGATGCCATGATGCTTATCGATTCGAACATCTTCATGTATGCGGCCGGGGTCGATCACCCGAACAAAAAGAGCAGCATACATGTTCTTCAACAGGTCGTTGGTGGCGCTTTGGAAGGATGCACCAGCGTTGAAATTCTACAGGAAATTCTCCACCGGTACCGCTCAATTGATCGGTGGCATGATGGCAAACAGGTTTTTGAAACTGCCAAGATCATCTCCAAAGTCATATATCCGATAGACCTGGAAATTCTGGATCAGGCAAAACAGCTCCTTGATAAGTATCCTTCCATAATGGCGAGGGATGCTGTGCATGCGGCAACTGTTCTGGTCTTGGGATTGGAGGGGATATGCAGCCACGATCGAGATTTTGACGCGCTCATCGAAGTCCATCGCCTTGAACCCGGAAACATGATGTAGCAGAGGGCATTAGCGCAGGTAGACCCTTGGCACCCGATGAGCGATGGTCGATACGATTTCGTAGTTGATCGTATCGAGAAGCGCGGCTATCTCATCGACATGTAAGACAGCATCTCCCTGCCGACCGAACACCACGACCTCATCATCGAGGCCCACATCCGGGACCTCTCCCACATCCAACATGGTCAGATCCATACACACGCGCCCCACAATGGGTACCTGGCATCCGGCAACGAGCATTTTGCCTTGAGAGGAAAGGCGGCGATTCAATCCATCTGCATATCCGATGGGAAGGGTGGCGATGGTGGTGGGCTTATCGGTTTCATAGGTGCTGCCATAGCTGATCTTGAAACCTCTCGACACTTTCTTGAGCTGGACAATTCTGGTTTTCAGCGTCATTGCCGGCTGAAGTTGCACGTGATCTCGATTGACCTCGCTGGAAGGATACAACCCATAGATGGCGATACCGGCTCGCACCATATCCAGATGGGTGTCGGGCATAGCGATAATCGCTGCACTGTTTGCCGCATGCCGAAGAGGAATCTCAAGACCCGTGTGACGAAGCTGGTCGAGGAAGTTGAGAAACAGCTCAAGTTGATTTCCGGCATAGGTCTTGTCGGAACTGTCTGCACTGGCAAAATGGGTAAAGATCCCTTCCAGTTCAAGACCTGAAAGGGAGGCAACGGCAGTAACTTCGGACACGGCATGTTCCGCGATATCCATACCGCGAAGATTCGCCTGCTGGCTATCCGGGATCAGACCGAGTCGGCCCATGCCGGTATCCACTTTCAGATGTACCTTGATTTTGCTTCCGGATAGCACCGCAGCGCGGGACAGGATCTCGGCGGTTTCGAGGGAGAAGACCGTCTGGATTAGATCAAAGGCAATGAGTTTCTCGGCAAGTACCGGATTGGTGTACCCCAGGATCAGGATAGGAACATCAAAACCGGCGTCTCTGAGCTCCATCCCCTCATCCGTTCTCGACACGCCAAGATCGTCGGCACCATTTTCCAGTGCCCGACCGGCCACTTCGACTGCGCCATGCCCGTAGCCATTGGCTTTTACCACGACCATGAGACGTGCCCCCGGATCGGTTACCCCGCGCAATTCGCGAACGTTGTGCCCGATGGCATCAAGATCAATCTCTGCCCAAACAAGCTGAGAGTCCAATCATCACTCCTTCACATGGTTTAATTGGTTTGATTTGTTGCATGGGTTCTATTGGTCAACAAATCGAACCCATCGAACGGTTCAATAACTAACCTACTGGTTTTGTGTGGATTATGTTTGCCAGCAATAAGAATTCGAAAACACAAGCATCCAACATCAGAGATAAACCAAAATCCTTGTAAGGTCAATGATTTAGCCAGGACAATAGCGATTCAAAGACAAGAGTATTGCAAAAATAATCGAACCGGCCTATTTTGAAGGGACTTGGCCACCAAGACACAAAGACACGAAGA
>JAZFSW010000292.1:0-5108 GCA_036446375.1 Desulfobacterales bacterium
CGATGGCTTTATGAAGGGTGATGGTCTGGAAATTGATGCCATCGGGAACCGGCACGTCCCGGCCATTGGATCGATCGTCGTCGATCTTATTCAGATCATAGATCAGGAGCTTGTCCGGGGCGTTTCCCGGTGGGAGACAGAGGCCGGCGACACTGTCTTCAAAGCCGCTCATCGGATCATCCGTGTGCGTCCTATCGTGACTGTCCGCCAGATATTTTCGTGCAAAATAGAACCCCCATCCCGCATAGAAATCACCGGATCTTCCTTCCAGCACCGCCTGGGTTGTGATTTCTCGCTTGTCCTTTTGAGCCAGCGTATAGGCCCCTGCCATCGCCGATGTCGAGGTGGCACCTTCACCAAGGGACATCCGGTGATAGGATATGCCCAGATCATCATGGAACCATCGCATCAGGGCGGCAACAAAGGGCCAGGGCGTGGTTATCGCGGTGGCCGCAGGATCGTGAGTAACAGGATCGTAGGACGCGGGGCTTACCAGATTGGGCTTAAAAAGGAGGTTTTGTCCCCTTTCTATCCGTTCCAGGATCTTCCTGGAGAAGCCGGTTTCAGCTTCCAGGGCTCCCATCGCACAGGACAGCCCCCGATACGTATAATCGATATGGGATCGGATTTGGCCCCAGGCTTCTTCATCGTTGTGGTTGATCACATCCTTCAGTAACCCGGGAATGGCCGTATAGGACAGCGATGGATCCATTCTCGCCGCACCGATGGCGACACCGCTGTTATCGATGGGGTTATCTTCCGTGGAAAGGCCGGCGGTGTCTTCACTCTCATCAGTCATTTGGCTTCCTAAGGGACTTGTTTTGCCACTAAGACACAAAGACACGAAGAAAAGCCTATCACTGTGCCCAAACTTCGTGCCTTAGTGTCTTAGTGGCTGTTTTTCTCGGCTCTTCCTGGTTGGATTTCACGATTTCAACTATGACGAAAAGCCAGGGGCGTGTCAATTTGTTTCAGATGTTGGCTCTTATATTCGATCTTTCCCGCTGAAGCGCGATTAGGCGTTCATCGCCGATTGAACTGAATAGCGAGTTCATTCCCCACGGCTTGCGGTGGGGTGGTTCAACATACGTATGCGTCACTCTTTATCAAATCACAATCTGAGCCTATGTAAACACTCTTTGATTTCTTGATGAAAGTGTATATAATGAGGCCAGATGATACATTCGGAAGATCATCATGAAAATACAGGATGGGATGGAATCTTCCTGCTGGTCTCATTCGACAGAAAAGAAGAGCAAACTGCCATTGACGCAACTCAATCCATGCTCACAAAAGAGAAAGAGCTCGACCCTTTACCCGATGCGCATGAATATGTTTAGGATAGGAGACGGATCATGCCGGAAGCAAACTATAACCAGATCATATCGGAGATAAGAACACTGGATTTATCGGACCAGCTTCGCCTTTTGGAGGAAATGGCAACGCTGATTCGTAAAGAAACGGGCAAAACCCGACACCGCAGCATTCTGGAACTGAAAGGAAAGGGTAAAGATACCTGGAAGGGACTTAACGTAAAAGCTTATATCGATGAGGAAAGATCATCGTGGGATGGATAGACGATTTACAGGGGCGAACGGTTGGGCTTGATACTGCTCCACTGATTTATTTCATTGAAGAAGACCCCGCTTACATTGAAACTGTAAGGCTTTTCTTCGAAGCAATTGACAAGGGTGACTTTTTGGCTGTCACCTCAACCGTCACCTTGCTGGAAGTTCTGGTGCATCCCTTACGCGACAATAACAGAGAACTTGCAGCAGAGTACCGGGACATCTTGCTTAATTCAAGACTGATGACTTTGGAAGTCTCAAACGCCATTGCAGAACAAGCAGCCCAACTCAGGGCCGCGCACAATATCCGCACACCGGATGCCATTCAGATCAGCGCTGCATTAAGCGCAGGCGCAACCCATTTCTTTACCAACGATATCCGATTGCCCGAAATTCCGTCCATACAAATTCTTCCCATTGATACCCTCGTATGAAACTACGTTTCAGGGTTCAGGGTTCAAGGTTCTGGGTTCAAAGGTTCAGTGCACGGACCTCGTATGAAACTACACCAAGGGCCCGGTGTTGGTTGATCGGTTGCGTCACGCCAGGGCGTGATTGATCGGTTTTCGGTTGGGTCCTTACCGCAACCCACATACGACCCCCGAAACGAGCCGCCTCGCCCGCCTCATCTGTAGGCGAAGCAGATGGCGGGCTTTGACCCCAACCGATTGACGTTGTTTCTTCCCTGATCAGACTGGCCCTCCCGCTTACAGCGGGACCTCTTGTTTTAGCCAGCGGCGTGGCTCATATCGGGGATGAGTAGGAGCGTGTGGATGTTAAAACGAACCCAAAGGTCCCTCTTGGCACGCATAGCCGTCCTTGGGGCTCAAACCGTTTGTGTTGCAGCCTTCGTGAGCGCGTGTGCCGACCCCGGAATCCCCGGCGTCACACTCAGTAGGCAAGCGCACGGCCTGACAAAACCCGTGAGTCTCAAGATAGTTACCTTCAATATCCAGGATATCTATATTGTAAGTACTGATCGTGCCGAACGAATGTATGCCATCGCAGAGAAGTTAAGCACGCTCGATCCCGATATTGTGGGTTTTCAGGAATCGTTTGTTAAGAAAGACCGGCGCATTCTTACCGAAAAACTGAAGAATAATTCACGTCTTCAGCATCATCAATACTATCCCAGCCGGGTTGGTGGAAGCGGCTTACTCATTTCAAGCGCCTTTCCAATCACAGAAAAAGCCTTCGTGCGATTCAAAGACAGCAATCCGTTTTACAAAATAACAGAAGGGGACTGGTGGGCAGGAAAGGGAGTTGCTCTGGCAAGGATTGAATTGCCCGATGGCAATGGTCTCGTAGATTTCTACAATACCCACGCCCAGGCCGATTATGGCAGCTCAACGTATAGGATTGTGCGAAAGAACCAGATGTCTCAGCTGGCTGGGTTTGTGAACGAATCCCGTGGAGGCGCCACACCAGCGCTGCTTGTGGGTGACATGAACTGCAGAATCGGTGCGGATGATTTTGAAACCGCTGTCAGGGGAGCAAATCTACGAAGAGCAATGAATATCGACTCCTCTATCGATCACATCTTTACAGTCAAGGATTCACGATACACCTTTGAGATCCTGGACACTATCGAGATCGCAGAGTACATAAGCATCAAGAAGCGCCTGATACCGATGAGCGATCACTACGGCTATATGTCTACGATTCTCATCACGCCAGTCATCCGGCATAGGCCTTCAGAAGCAAACGGTGCCAAACCAAAGACTGCATCGTGAACTGAAATAGCGAGTGCAATCCTCGCAGCTCTGCTGCGGGGAGTCTTCAATCAGACGTTTCTTGGTTCGTAAACGACTCGTTGCCGATATGAAAGAAGGCATTGCCGGGAGAGAATCCAAGGACACTGATATCAACGATAATCATCCCATGATTCAAGCATCCTTATTCCTGTGTTCAGCCCGGTGGCCCCAGAATCAGGTACGTGTCTGGATCAAAGCCGTGACTTTTCAGGTGAATCGGGTTCCCCTGAAGGCTGTGGTGGCTTGACGTGGGGGCCATCCGGATCGCACCATTCATATGGTTACAAAATCAGCCAATAGTTGGTCTTTTCAGTCATTTAGTTGTCTCGGTCACCATATACGCTCTGAGTCTGGGGACCTCAGGTTCCTCTAACCATTTGATTACAAAGTATATCCACATCCTGGCACATTAATTGCTCTATAAACCAGTCGGATTGCATTGGGTATCCGGCATTCCTCTTTGCCCATGCGAAGGGTTGAAGACTCCCCGCAGCAGAGCTGTGGAGAATCTCCGACTTTCACTGATTTTCCTTCAGAATTGGAGCCCTCTGAAGCGCAGCCTGCATTTGACTGAAGGATGTATTCACCAGATGAATATACAGAAAGGAGGTTATGATGTTTCGTTGTTTTTCAAAAAACTGGACTCAGTTGCTGGGTATTGGCATCTTCATGGTGGGTCAGCCTGCGTTCGCCTCTCAGGAGACCCTGGAGCGGACCTTTGAGGTTTCACCGGGTGGCGAGTTGGCCATTCGGTCCGACCGCGGGTCGATCGAGATCATCTCAGGTGAGGACAGCGAGGTCCGCATCGAGGTCATTCCCCGGGGTGATCTTCAGGATGTCGCAGACATCGAGGACGAATTTGATGTCCATTTCGATCAGTCCGGCAACCGGGTTTCACTAGATATCGAATCCCACCGTAGAGGCATCTTCCGTTGGTTCGGGTGGAATCGCGCTAAGCTTCACATCCGGGCCCGTGTGCCTTCCCAGTTCTCGGTGGACTTGAAGACCTCTGGCGGGAGTATCTCGGTGGAAGATCTTAAGGGAGAGGCACGGGCCGCAACTTCAGGTGGTGGGTTGAGTTTCGGCCGGATTGAAGGCACGGTCTGGGGAAGGACCTCGGGCGGGAGTGTTCGTCTGAGCGAGTCGTCGGGCGATGCTGACGTGAGGACCTCGGGTGGGAGTATCATCCTTGGCGAGGTCGGGGGTACTATAGTGGCCAGAACGTCTGGGGGATCGATTACGGTCGACAGGGCAGTGGGCAGCGTTGTGGTCTCGACCTCGGGTGGCCGCATTACGCTCAATGAGGTTCTGGGGTCCATTGAGGCGCGTACCTCGGGCGGCTCGGTAAGCGCCAACATCTCGCGCCAGCCCGAAGGGAACTGCTACCTCAAGACCTCAGGCGGGTCCATCACTGTGCGTCTTGCCTCCAACCTGGGTTTCAATATCAATGCCAGGACAAGCGGGGGACGGGTGAAATCAGACTTTGCCATTCGGGGAGGTACCCGGAAGAAGATCCAGCTAACCGGCGAATTGAATGCAGGGGGTCCGGAGTTGATGCTTCGAACATCCGGAGGGAGTATTCGCATCCTGGACATGCCTTGAGGGATACGGGTCAGATGTTGAGGATCGGTTCAGGACCGATGCGACACATATCTAGATGAATTGCACGATGGGGCTCAAGCATCCTGTAAAACCTGCTTCTGGACCATATCTTATGTGATTTAAATAACATAGCGTGGCCAGATCCCGGACCAACGATTGATAATCGGCTCTACTGGCCTTGCAT
>JAZFSW010000293.1:0-2255 GCA_036446375.1 Desulfobacterales bacterium
TTTGTTGAGCCCTATGACATCGACCCGGGCCCTTACGTAAATATGACCGTGACGGATACGGGTGAAGGTATGGATGAAGAAACCCTGGGCAAGATATTTGAGCCCTTTTTTACCACGAAAGAGTCCGATAGGGGAACCGGACTGGGTCTTGCATCTGCCAATGGTATCATTAAGAACCATGGCGGAATCATCATTGCCAGCAGCCAGAAGGGAGAAGGAACGACATTCAATATCTACCTGCCTGCAACGGAAACACCTTTGCTGGAGGCAGATGCAGGACATAGTGATGAACTCGTTATGGGACAAGAGACGATTCTTCTTATCGATGATGAGGAGATGATTCTGGATGTCAGCGGCGAACTGATTCAGAAGTTGGGCTACGACGTAATGACAGCCCAAAGTGGCGAGCAAGCCATTTCCACCTACGAAGACAATACCGACAAAATTGCACTGGTCATCCTGGATATGATCATGCCAACGATGGGGGGAGGAGAGATTTTTGAACGTCTGAAAGGCATCAATCCGGACGTAAAAGTTCTCCTTACGAGTGGTTACGCACTGGACGGCCAAGTCTCCCTTATACTGGAACGCGGGTGCAATGGATTCATTCAAAAACCCTTCAAACCGACCAAGCTGTCTCAGGAGATTCGACAGATCCTGGGAAACGCATAAGAAACAATGGATTATCTCCAAAAGAGTTGAATGGTCCTAAGGATTGCGCCTACACGGCTTTTCGGCTTGGATTGAGACGAGTGAAAGACACCACGATATCACCTTCCCGGAATCCTTTCGGCATATCTGCTATCATACCCCCCCACACCCTTTCAAGAACGATCCCTTCTTTCCCCGTTGAGCGAGTGCTTTCAAGTGAGTAGTACCAAAGTATTAGTATCTGTCTAATCATCGATTGTTTATCTAGTACTTTACGCCTATCGTTTTCCCCTTCAAGAATGCGGCAAATATCATACCTGAAGCGTATTTACAGGCCTCTATTATTTGGGGTAGTATGCGAGTAAATTCAGACAATGATCAACAGACATTCAAGCTACCGAACGTGCTTGAAGGGAGATTCAACTGGCACTTACCATTCATATACGCAAACTGATCCATTCTGTTTCCAGCAGACTGACAGAAAAAGGATCCTCTTTGCTCGAGGCGATGATGGCGGTCTCCATTCTCAGCATCGGTATGCTGGGTACAGGGTCCCTGGCGCTGGGGATTATCAAGAGCAATGTGGTCAGCAAGAACCTGACTGCGGCGACCGCACTGGCCCAGGAGAAGATGGAAGATATCAAGACTATGGGCTATTCCGGTTTGCCTGCCGCGGATGCGACCGAGATCGAGGATTATGGGACGATCTCCTATGGGGCAGCCAGCGGCGCCACCCACTATTCAGAAGGGGATCCGTGGCCGGAGGGGTTACCTGAGGTGCCTGGTGCAACTTCCACACCCGGGGTTACCGCGGATTATTCCGGCTTTAAACGGGTGACAACCACACAGGTCGACACCCCTGTGGCCGGCATGAAGACGGTGACCGTTCGTGCATATGCAATTACAAACCAAAGTCCGGTAACCCTCAGGAGAATCTTTGCGGAATAGGATTATGAGGATACTCTCGCATAATAATAAGGGTACGACCCTGGTAGAGATTGTGGTCACGCTGGCCGTTACCACCATGATGATGACAGTGGTGTCAAAGACCTTCCTTTTGCAGAAGAAGACATACAGTGTCCAGGGACAGATCACACAGATGGTGCAGACGGCAAGGTCTACCATGGATTTTATGCGCGGAGAAATCAAAATGGCCGGATATAATCCTGCCGATGCGGCCTTCGATGGGGTTGTGTATGATGCGAGCCAGCTGACGTTTTATGCCGATTTGAACGGCGATGGAGATACCAGTGACGCAGATGAGATGATTACCTATGTCTACGATTCGGATAACCTGCAGATCAATCGCGATACCGGCACCGGCATCCAGCCGCTGGCAGACAATATACAAGGGTTCGGCTTTGAATACATGGAGACCGACGGGGCTGCAACAAAGGTCTCGGGGGATATCAGACGGGTGCGCATTATCATCAGCGTAAGGGCCGAGACACCCGATGCCAACTATTCGGACAATGGCGGCTATCGGACCTATACCCTGACATCCATGGTTGCACCGAAGAACCTGGCGCTTTGATGATTTTATTATACGAATCCACAGAGAGATCAACCGGAATGATGCAAGAGACCCGTAGCCTCTATCGTCG
>JAZFSW010000294.1:0-15569 GCA_036446375.1 Desulfobacterales bacterium
GAGTCGAAGCACAATACGTAATCGAACTTGTAGATGCGTGTACTAAGGTTCAAAGGATCAAAGGGGCATGAATTCGCCAGACCCAGACACTGAAACTGCAGAATTGTCCAGCGACGAACTGGATGAGGTCATTGCTGAAGCTACACCGGATCAGGATGACGCGAATACGGCGACGGTGGAGAACAATGAAGCCGCAGAACTATCCGGTGATGAACTGGACGACATTATAGCTGAAGCAGCACCGGTTCAGGAGGGAGCAGAAACGGAAAATTCGGATAGCGGTGAAGCGGCAGAGATATCCAGCGACGAACTGGATGAGATCATCGCCGAGGCCACGCCGGATCAGGAAGACGCAGAAACGGGAAGCGCGGACAGCGATGAAACGGTAGAGGCATCCGACGACGAACAGGATGAGATCATCGCCGAGGCCACAACGGATCAAGAGGATGCAGAATCAGAAAGCGCGGATGACAACGGAACGGCGGAGATATCCGGCGATGAATTGGATGAAACCATGGCTGAGGCCGCGCCGGATCAAGAGGGTTCAGAGACGGAAAGCGCTGACGACGATGAAACGGCAGGATCGCTCGATGACGATTTGGATGGAATCCTTGATGAGGCCCTGCCGGGTCACGAAGGTGCAGAAACGACAGGGGCGTCCGGTAATGAACTGGATGACACTGCTACCGAGGTTCTGCCGGTTCAAGATGAAGCGAAAACCGGAAATGCAGAGAAGAAATTCTGGGCAAAACGAGGCCGGTGGCCACTCCTGGCCGCAGGACTATGTGCAGGAGGATTGTTGGCAACCATTGTCCTATGGCATGGGCCACAGGAGCCGGAAGACGATTTGCCAAAGGTCTATCGACAAACCATCGCCATGGCAGAACCCCTGCGGCTGGAGGGATTTGTTGTGCCTTTGAGCAACGACGAGGCATTTAGTTATCTTTCAGTAAGTGTGGTGCTGAAAATACAGCAAGGGGTGTCAGCAGAAGAACTGATGGAAAAAAAGGGCGTCCTTCGAGGGACCATTTATGACATCCTGATGAGGGAGAGTAGCAAAACAGGGATGCTGCCTTCCTTGGAGACGCTTAAGCGCCTTATTATCACCGGTGTTAACCGTGAACTGACAACCGGTGGGGTGATTGAGGTGTATGTGAATCAGTATTTGGCTGTTTGACGAGAATGGCCAGTCTGATCGAAAA
Organism: Desulfobacterales bacterium; assembly: GCA_036446375.1. GTDB lineage: Bacteria > Desulfobacterota > Desulfobacteria > Desulfobacterales > JAZFSW01 > JAZFSW01. The sequence goes on from JAZFSW010000294.1 coordinate 1,203, forward strand.
AGAAACTTTGGCCTTTCACCGCAGAGACGCTGAGAACGCAGAGAAAAGCAATAGGCCTGTCAATTCTCGTTTAGAATTGGCTTCTTGTTTTAATATTAGTTAGTTGTCTCTGCGGTTGATGGATCTTTGGATCGGATGCAAGTGCCAAAGATCCGATCTCTGCGTCTCGAGCGAAGGGTCCCGATGTAGTCGGGAGGAGCGGGCGGTGAGAGACAAGAAAGTAGTTTCATACGAGGTCCGTGCACTGAACCTCTGAACCCAGAACCCTGAACCTTGAAACGTAGTTTCATACGAGCAGATTGGCATTACGGAGCAGGAAATGACAGGCACCAGCGATGTATATATCGTTCTGAATCAGGGCATCTCGGCTAAGGAGGTGCAGAATGTCAGGAAGCAAAATCTGGATCTGAATCAGCAGCTTGTGGCCCAGAATACTGAGGAAGAGAAGAAGGTGCAACAATCCCGCGTCCATGATTCTGAAACCCGGAACCGGATGGAAGCCGATGGCAAGAAAGCGAAAGGCAAACGGAAAAACCCTAAAAGGAAGCGTTTGGCCAAGGATCCGAAGAATGAAGACCCATCCTCATCAGAGGGTAGTCTTATCGATATAACCGTGTAAAAGAGCAGTGGTGTAATGGTGTTGTGATGTCATATCCGGAACTGAAAATACTAATCGGGGGCCTGATTATTGTTGATGTTGCCATTGTGGTGATTTTCATCTTCCTCGTGAGAAAACTGAAAGATTTCGGCGAGCGCCTCGCATCGGACAAGGAAATTGGACAGTTTGAATCGTTGATTGCCGACTCAAGTAAGATCGCATCGGCGCTTACCACCCAACTTGAATCCAAGCATCAGCTTATCAAGGGGCTGAATGAAGAATTAGACAACAAGATATCCGGTTTGAACCTGTTGCTGAATCGGGCAGATGCCCGGATGCCCGGCGACGATCGGCAAGGAGGAAGTCATACATCACCCCCTGTTGACCCGGCTGCCAAACAAGCAGCGGTCCTTTCGCTGGCAAAGAAGGGTCGTAGTGCGGCGGAAATAGAAAAGGCCCTGTCCATTGCCAAAGGTGAAGCAAAACTCATATTGGAACTAGACGAGAAACTTTCCAGGCTGCGCAATGAAGGTGCGTCTTGATGGAAATCGATTCTCCGATACACCGGGCCCTTCGGTTGTCTCCATCGGGGAACCGGTCAAAGCAGGATTCTGCCCAGCTTCAATTGAGAAAAGGCGAGGTTGTTCAGGTGAAGGTACTGAAGAAGCTGTCGCAGAATACAGCCCTGCTTCTCATCAAGGGGAAACAAGTATCAGCCAAAACGCATACGCCTCTGCAGGAAGGGCGTACGGTATCCCTGATTACCGAAACGGTGTCGCCCGTACCGTCTTTTAAGCCCCTGGGGACACCTCTGAAGGGTCCCCAATCGGTCCATGTGGCTGTCCTGCTATCCGCACTGAAGAACAATATATGGAAAACAACCCTCGGCCGTATCAGCCATCTGGGTCTTTCCCCGAAGTATATTGCCTTGCTGAAAGGGGTGTTGCAGCAAATCACACTTCAACCCTTTACCCGGATAACACCGGAATTTATCAAGGCATTCATTGCTAAATCCGGACTGGGCTGGGAAGCGAAGCTAAGAAAGCTGTTGAACCATCGATCGATTCGAGCGGGGGATATCGGGAAACTGCTTGAAGGGGATTTGAAGGGACTGGCATCAAAACTCCTTGCATTCGAAGGGGGCAACCGGCAGCTTGAAGAACTGGTTACGGTTATCAGGGCTGTTCAGCTTCTCAATCAAAAGGGTCTTGATCAGGGGCGGAAACTGTTTTTCCCCCTCCCCGTTCAGTTCCCGAACGACATGTCTACCGTTGCCCAGGTGCTCATTCATCTGCCGGAAAAAGAAGCGGAACGCTCCGGTAGGGGTGAAAACGGTGAGGAAACCATGCGTGTCGCTCTGCAGCTGACGCTGTCCGGTCTGGGACCGATCCGGGCGGATCTTTACCTGAAGGGAAAGACGGTGACGGGTAATTTTCTTATGAGCAAAAAGGAGACGAAATCCATCATCGAAGACAAACTGCCGTTGCTTGTCGATTCTCTGGCGACCAACGGTTTTGCTGTGAGCCAGTTTATCTGCCATCTTACCGATCCGCAGGTTGTTCAGCAGCCGCTTTTTACTGAAATCATCCCCACAGACGACGGTAGCCTTAGCGTGGTGGCATAAATGACCGACCCTTCCCCGAAAGATAGCGCTGTTGCGCTGAAATATCAGCCCAAATCGGATCATGCGCCCAAGATTATCGCCAAAGGCAAGGGGAAACTTGCCCAAAGAATTATCCAGATTGCTCAAGAGCACGATATCTACGTGCACCAGGACCCGGACCTGATTGAGGTGCTATCCCAGCTGGATCTGAACGAAGAAATACCGCCGGAATTGTACGTGATTGTAGCCGAACTGCTCGGCTTTATCTATTCCCTGAACCGGGAAGAAACATCCCCCTAGGCAGTATTTTCCCCAGAAGAACCTCCCCATTTTCGAGTATATGCCCACTGCTTTCCCCCGTTAGCCACTGATAGCGCAGGATTCGGGAGCCTTTGGTTATTGGCATTGATATTGCAATATCCGTAGCTAGAAACCAACCCAATACTCATAGGATGAAGGAAAAAAATGGAATTCGGAATCTATCAGCTAATTGACGCCTCTCTGGTGCAACAGCAACGATTTGACAATATATCCAACAACTTGGCCAACAGTAATACCAATGGGTTCAAGAAAGATATCCTTACCTTTGACCAGGAGCTTTCTACCGTATCGGGTACCGCTACCGATTTTGGTCCCGGACCAATCATCCATACGGGAAACGAGTTGGATGTTGCATTGGAAGGCCAGGGCTTTATCACCGTGCAGACGCCCGCCGGGACACGGTATACCCGCGATGGTGCATTCAGATTGAACAAGGATCGGAATCTGGTGACCCAGAGCGGCCATATCGTTCTGGGGAAGAATGGCCCGATTACCATCGGGGAGGGAAACCTTACCATTGACAAGCAGGGCCAGGTCTTGTCGGACAATCAACTGATCGACAGTCTTGCGTTGGCAGATTTTGACAACCCGCAGCTATTAAGAAAAGAAGGCCTGTCCCTGTATGTATATACCGGCGGCACCGAAGGGATCATTTCGGTCGAAGATACGAGCATTCAACAACGGTATCTTGAGAAATCGAACGTAGGCGCTACAGAGGAGATGATCAAGATGATAGAGGCATTTCGGACTTTTGAATCGATACAGAAAGCGATTCAGAGCATAGATGAAGCGACCAGCAAAATGGTGAACGACTCAGGTCTATTGCAGTCATAGGACGTCCAACACAATAAGCAGGAGCTTAATACAATAAGGGGGTAATGATTATGTTAAGGGGACTATGGTCGGCGGCATCCGGAATGAGTGCACAGAAGCTGACGATCGATGTAATTGCCAATAACCTGGCAAATGTTAACACATCCGGATTCAAAAAAAGCAGGGCTGACTTTCAGGATTTGATGTACCAGACGACAACCCAGGCCGGCTCGCCGACCACCTCCGGGGGCACCATGCCAACCGGTGTGCAGATCGGCATGGGAACCGTGCCGGCAGGTGTGCACAAAATGTTTTCCCAGGGGGATTTCAAAGGCACCCAAAACGAATTGGATCTGGCTATTGAGGGAAAAGGCTTCTACAAAATAATCAACAATGATGAAGAGGTCTATACCCGGGCCGGTAATTTTAAGCTGGATGCCGATGGATATGTCGTTACGAACAATGGCGACAAATTGCAGCCCGAAATGACGATCCCGGCAGGCACGGTGAATATTTCCGTAGACAAAACCGGTACCGTTACTGCATTTGATGCCACGGGGCAGGGGTCTTCCATCGGGAACATTGAATTGTATAATTTTCCGAATCCTGCGGGCCTCTATAGTATGGGGCAGAACCTGCTGAGAGCCAGCGATGCCTCCGGCGATCCGAGTGCGGGTACACCGGGGTCGGATGGCCTCGGAACGATTGGTCAGGGCTTTATCGAAATGTCCAATGTGGATGTGGTGGAAGAGATGGTTTCCATGATTATGGCGCAACGGGCCTACGAGATAACAAGCAAGGCCATTCAGACCGCCGACAACATGATGCAGATTGCAAATAACCTCAAGAGGTAATGAAGATGAAAACGATGAATAAGGGCTTGTGTATCGTCATTTTCACTATCCTGTTCAGTTTCAACCTGTCCAAGCCCGCAGATGCTGCGGACCGGCAGAAAACGATACGCCCCGGCCATCCATCCGAAGTAACGATCCCGGAAAGCAGGTTCCAGGAGCAGTTCAACGATTTTCTTTATCAGCGCCTTGGGAAAGACAAATCGGACATTATCCTATCCAGATTCAAGGTGGCTAATAACCGACCCGTCCCTGAGGGGATGGTGGGCTTTCAGCTGTTCCAGAAGCACAAGGGCCTCTTGAGGCGATATGTAAGATTGATCGCCATGGTTGATGTGGATGGTGTTGTTGTAAACGAGGTAAAACTCTCCGCATGGGTGGATGTGTTTGCCCCGGTGGTATGTGCGGCTCGAAATTTGAAAAAAGGAGCGATTCTAAGAAAGGATGATGTCTATCTGGAACGAAAGAACGTCTCCCGCCAGCCGGCCAACACCGTAACCGATGCAGACAAGACCGTGGGATTACTGGTTAAGAACAGTATTAAGCAGGGAACCAGCCTGAAGGAATGGATGCTGGAAAAAGCCCCGATACTAAACAAGGGAGATCTGGTAACGATCCTTGCCCAGATCGGCAGCATTCGGATAACGGTTCCCGGGAAAATTCTGGAAAAGGGATACCCGAATGAGCTGATCCGGGTTCAAAACGCGATGAGCAACAAAGAATTATATGCCAGGGTGATGAATAATTCAACGGTAACGATAGACTTCTAGGTGGAAAACATGAGAACCAAACTTCTTTTTCTTTTAGGCATTTCGGTGATGATGATGGCCGGTTGTGGAACAGTACCTCAGAAGAAAACCATCAATGGGTCCGACGTACTTCAACAGGAGCCGATATCGACGTTTCAGGCGTATCAACCGCCAAAGGCTTCGGAAGGATCCCTCTGGTCGGAGGAAAGGGGGGTGAGCCTGTATCCGGACACAAGAGCGAGAAAGGCAGGAGATATCGTTATTGTACGGATCGTCGAGGATCCGGAAGCAGCATTGAGTGCCAATACCAGCAGCAGTCGATCCTCCGGGATTGACGCCTCAAAACTCAAGGTGTTGGGTTACATGCAGGCATTGGCCGAAAGCAATAGTCGACTTGCTCAGAATCCGGGAACCGATGACCTGATGCTGGCCTCCCTGGGGACGTCGTTTACAGGTAGGGGCTCCAGTGACAGAAATGGTCACGTAAAGGCGTATATGTCTGCTGTTGTAGAAGCGACACTTCCCAACGGCAACCTTTACATTCGAGGAAGAAGAGAAATACGGGTGAATCACGAGACACAGTATATCACGCTTTCAGGCATCATTCGTCCGGAAGATATCAGTTCGTCCAATGAAATATCTTCTGTTTATGTGGCAAATGCCCGGATAGGTTATGTCGGTGTGGGACCTGTCGGGGACAAACAGAAACCGGGATGGTTGGGGAGGGTTGTTGATCATGTCTGGCCGTTTTAGAACAATAGCGCTGCTTATCGTATGTGTCCTCCTTTTTTCCGCCACCAGTAGCCCGGCGGCAAGGATTAAGGATATTTCCACCTTCAAAGGTGTACGATCCAATCAGCTGTTCGGATATGGACTGGTTCTCGGTCTCAACGGTACCGGGGACAAGGGGGGAACGAAATTCACCATTATCGGTCTGGTGAATATGCTGGAGAAAATGGGAATCCATGTCAGCGCGCAGGATGTTAAGGTAAACAATGTCGCGGCTGTGATCGTCAGTGCCACATTACCTCCCTTTGCCAGAACGGGGAAAAAGATTGATGTGACCCTGTCCTCGATTGGCGATGCCAAGAGCCTGCAAGGCGGCACGCTTCTCTTAACCCCCTTAAAGGCTGTTGATGACAAGATCTATGCTCTTGCCCAGGGCCCATTAATCGTTGGCGGATATGTAGCCGGTGGTAGTGCAGGCGGCGGTATTACAAAAAATCACCCGACAGTGGCAAGAATAAGTGGCGGCGCTACCGTAGAAAGGGAGATCCCTCTAACCTTAAAGGGCAAGAAGGAATTTACCCTGGTTCTGAACAATCCTGATTTTCGTACCGCTGTCCGGATAGCCGAAGTGATTGATGTGCGATTCGGGGATCACCTTGCCATGCCGCTTGACCCGGGGACATTGCAGATCAAGGTCCCGGATCGTTATAGGCACACCGTGGTCTCCCTGCTCGCCGACCTTGGCGATCTGGAAGTGGTGCCGGATGCGGTGGCGAGGGTCATTGTTAACGAAAAGACAGGAACGGTTGTCATCGGCGAAAATGTAAGGATCTCAAAGGTCGCTGTTGCCCATGGCAATTTGAGTATTCAGATCGATGAGAAACAGGAAGTATCCCAACCCCAGCCTTTTGGGACTGCCCGATCGGCTGAAGGTGCAACGCCGGTGAGGATGGAAGGCGGTGCTATCGTTGCACCGGGTGGTGCCACAATTGTTACGCCGGAGTCCACTGTTCAGATCGAAGAAGAGAAGAACAGCCTGATCCTGCTTTCGGGGGGAAGATCCGTGGGTGATCTGGTAAGGGCACTCAATGCCATTGGTGTTACCCCCCGGGACCTGATTACGATCTTGCAGACCTTGAAGGCTGCCGGCGCACTGCAGGCTCAACTGGATATCATCTAAAGGAGAAACGGTATGGTAAAGGGTATCGGCGTTGAATCGGTTTTGCAGTATCAACCCAAAGGCGATCCATCCGTTGCCAGGCTCAAAGACGCTTGTGCCGAATTTGAATCGCTTTTCCTGAATTATATAATGAAATCGGCCCGGACTGCGGCTACGGACAGTGATCTTTTCGGCAGCGATAATGGGGGCGAGATCATCAAATCCATGTTTGATGAGACCCTCTCCAGGGAAATTGCCAGGGGTGGCGGGGGTGGCATGGGAAATCTTCTTTTTGAACAGCTCAGGACGCGTCTGAAAACGGCCTAGACGGGAGGGGGGAACGTGTCTATCCCGGGCAAGGGATGGACGGGGAACGGTCCTGATTTCGGGGCCATATCTTGATTATTATGACGATCTGCCGATAATATATAAATAGGGTGGACACTATGGACAAAGAAACCATTCAATACGTGGAAGAGATTTTTTACAAGAAGATACTGCACTATAACGACTTGCGCGCGGTTTTTCAGAGGGAGAAGACCGCCCTTATCGATCTGGATATGGATGTGTTGTGGGACGTTTCCAGAGAAAAAGAGGAGCTCTGCGCGACGATAGAAGGGATTCGACAGAAGCTGTTTTCGATATTCTCCGAACCCGGGATTGGTGACGTTTCCAGTCTGATGCAGGTGCTGGATCTGCTTCCCATAGAAAACAGGGCGCAATTCCAGCCCTTATACCACTCGATCAGTCGACTAAAGGGTGAAATTGATGCGATGCGCAAAGAAAACATGAGCCACGTCGACAGTTCCCTTGAGTTTCTCGATGAGATCATCACGGTAATAGCCGGTGGAGACCAGAACCAGTCAACCTATGATAACAGGAGTCGATTGAGAAAACCAGCCAATGCAGCCCTCCTTAGCAGGGAGGTGTAACCATGGGTGGATTAGGACTCGTTCTCAGTATCGCCAAAGACGCCATTGCTGCCCAGCGTTACGGGCTGGATGTGACCGCGCACAATATTGCCAATGTGAATACGGAAGGATACTCCAGGCAGCGGCTCGTGCTCCATGCGAATGATCCTGCACAATTGGCCGGTATTATGTTCGGCCGGGGCGTGGATGCATACGAGATCAATCGCCTCAGTGATCAAGTCATCGAAAACCAGCTGATGCAGCAAAACTCGGAAATGCTCTCTTCCGAAGAGAAGGTCAGGTACGCGCAGGTCCTGGAGAATATCTTTAGTGAAAGTTCCAGGGCCAACATCGGATCCCTGCTGGTTGACTATTGGAACCTGTGGCAGGACATTTCAAATAACCCATCCGGGATGGCAGAACGAGGCGCGTTGTATGAGCACAGCGTCCTGCTGGCTACCCAATTCGCTGGCCCGGATAGCGATATGACTCAGCTGCAGACGGACCTGACCCTTTCGGTGAGCAAGGGTGTGGAAAGAATCAACCAGATTTCCGGTGAGATCGCAGAGGTCAACAACCAGATCGTGCGCCTGGGTGCCGACGCTGCCAACGATTTAAGGGACCGGCGCAACATTCTCCTTACAGAACTCGGTCAATATATTGATGTAAAGACATTTGATCAGAGCAACGGCACAACGACGGTAACCACCGCCAGGGGGGCTATTCTTGTTTACGATGCCAGCAGCTATCAACTGCAGATGGGGAGCGGGGTAAACGGCAATCGGATCGAATGGGTGAGCTCCAGCGGGTCGAACATTGATATCACCGATTATATCACCCGTGGGCAAATCGGCGGATGGCTGGATATGCGCGATGGGATTATTGCAAAGTACCAGAAGGATCTGGATGCGGTCGCCCAGGAATTCATATGGACCGTCAATCAGCAGCACAGCCAGGGGCTGGGGCTGAAACTCTTTGAGACGGCGGTAACCGGAACCTACACAACCGGCGCAAGCGAGTTGCTGTCGACGCTGGCCTATGGAGATAAGATCGATTACACGAAGGATTTCAAGATGTGGACCTACGACACCGGTTCCACATTTCCTGTGGCCGTTGATGTGGATATGGGGATTTCCACCGCAAATCCGACTTTCACTAACTTTGCCGGCGCGAACAGTACCTATGAGATTGAAATCACACAGGGCGGTGTTGTTGACACCGACGGCGTAGAATTCAGATGGCGCAAAGACGGGGGCGCATGGACAGCTGCAACCATGCTTTCAACGGCTACCGATGTGACAATTGACGGGAGCACAGTGGGGTTTAGCACCGGGGATGTCCTCGTTGCCGGAAACCATTTATCTGTCAACACCGTAGCCGCCGGCGCCCCTGATCCGCTGGTTCTGACGCCATCGGGGACAGCTAACGATATTCTGGATACCTATACGTTTACGGTTACAACCGGCGGCACAATACCCGGGACACCGGTCATATCCTGGTCCAACAGCACAGCGACTGGCACTCTCAATATTGCTGCCACAGGCAATTACACCGTAGATGGCATGACCCTGAATATTGCGTCCGGTGATCTGGAGGTCGGTGACACATTTACCATAACCACGGATGCATCCGGCAGTCCCACTGCGGCCTTACCCTCGGCGTGGCACTGGACGCTGGATTCTTTCGCCGATCAGTTCAACCGGCAGACGTCTCGTGTGACAGCATCCAAGACAGTTGCCAACGCATTGACGTTTGCACCGGTTACCGGCGGATCTGGCAAAGAACTGAAGAATTTTGCATACAGTGGCGGGGTTACCGCAGCCAACACGACGGTCACCATTCACAACTACGATGAACTGGATACCGTGACCGGTGGCACCAAATTCAGACTGGACTATACGGCTGGGACCTGGACGATTGCTCAAGGAGATCCCGGCTACGGCGCTATAGTTCTTTCCGGTGATGCCAACGGGGTTAAGATCGATCTTAGTGGTGTTGCAAACGGTAGTGCTGATCTGTCGGCTAGTTTTGCCACTGCTCTGACAGCAGATGGCTATGTGGAATTTGACATTTCCGCCGCCTCGGGCACTTACAGTTTTGCATTTTCTGATGACAGTGCCCAGGATTCAGGGCTTGCAGCCGCCCTCGGCATCAATACATTCTTCACCGGAACCAGTGCATCGGATATTGGCATCAACAGTGCCATTTCGGCCAGCAAGGACAATATCGCCGCTGCCCAGGTAAACAGTGACGGCACATTCGGCGTGGGAGACAATACCAATGCCCTGGCGATCGCGAGCCTGCAGTATTCGGCAAGGACCATGTCCCTGCATTCCGTGGATCGCACCACCGGCACTGCGGAAGGCTCTGTCACCACCACCATAGAAGATTATTACGCATCCCTGGTCGGATCGGTTGGTATGATTTCAGCCAACATCCAGAGGAGTAACGATTTCAACCAGAGCATGGTGAACAGCCTGACTGCGCTACGGGATAACATATCTGCCGTATCTCTTGATGAAGAGATGGCCAATCTCATCAAGTATCAGCATGCTTACACTGCAGCGGCCAAATTGCTTGGAATCGTCGATGAAATGCTAGCAACAATTCTCCAGGTGAAATAGACCCCAGGGGAGTGTCCGGTGAGTGGAGAACCCGGCCCCCGTTATCCGGGAATCATCTGATGGAAAACGGGGACAAGAGAGGAGTCAAAAAATGAGAGTTGCCAACAGAACCGCATTTGAAATGGTAAAATATAATCTTGCCAGAGTCAGCGATGAACTGAACCAGGCCAATATGATCGTGTCCACCGGCAAACGGATCAACACCCCTTCCGATGATCCGATCGGCTTGGTCCAAGCCCTCAAGATAAGATCGGATCTTGCCGGCATCGATCAGCTTAAACGCAATATTAACCAGGGACACTCCTGGCTGGGGGCAACAGAAAATGCCCTGGGAAATGTGCAGGACCAGATTTCCGAAGCCATGAGCCTGGCCGTTCGCATGGCCACAGCGACCACCGGAGCCGATGCCCGAGCAGCGGGTGCGACAATCGTCCAGAACCTGATGGATGAGATTCTTTCCCTGGCAAACACCCAGATAGGTGGCCGCTTCATCTTTGCAGGTTCGAAGACAGACACACGACCTTTCAACGCAATCGGCACCTACAGCGGTGACACATCGCCATTTAATATCAAGATTTCGGCGACCGAAACGGTTGCCGTGGGAAGCGATGGGAGTGCTGTGTTTGGCAATATTTTCGCCAATTTGATTGCTTTCAGGGATGCATTGGCAGGCAATAATGTCAGCGGCATTCAGGCAGCTATTGACAGTATGGATACTGATTTTACCAATATATCCACCAGCGTATCGAATGTGGGCTCCAAGGTCAACCGCATGAAAACAAAGGAAAGTATCATGCAGGATCTGGAAATCATCAAGGGTGACCGGCTCTCAAAGATAGAAGATGCCGATCTTGCCGAGGCCATCACCAATCTAAAGGCAAAAGAGCTTGCCTATCAGGCCGCATTGACCTCCTCGGCCAGGGTCATGAAGTTAAGCCTGGTTGATTATGTATAACGGATTCATAAGCCACGGGCAATCAATGTGAAGCGGGCTTGAAGGGGTTCGCACCTGTAAACATACCATGGATGGGATATGTTAATCATAACACGGAAGTTGGGTGAACGGATTATGATTGGTGACGATATCGTCGTCACCCTACTGGAGATAAAAGGATCGCAGGCGAGGATCGGCATCGAAGCGCCACGGGACATCAGCATCCATCGCCAGGAGATATTCGATAGAATCCGGCAGGAGAACCTGAATGCCTCCAGGATCCATGATGAGGATCTTACACAGGCTGCCACACTTTGGCACGGCAAGAAACCCGAGTAGAATGCCCGGCAAGGAAACATGCAACTGTCAGCCGCATAACGAGTTACAGGATTAGTGACCCATGAAGATAGCAACCTCAAGATTTGGCGAAATTGATATCTGTGAAGACAAGATCATCCATATGCCCCATGGCATGCTCGGGTTTCCGGATCGCAGAACGTTTACACTTTTCCAGCATAAACCGGATTCTCCTTTCTACTGGTTTCAATCCATTGACAATCCGGAACTGGCCTTTGTCATTGTCAATCCCTTTCTCTTTAAGCCCGACTATGATGTGGATGTTGCCTATGCGCTGAAGGATATGTCCTGGGATACCGATATGGAAGAGAACGCACTGGAACTGTACGTGGTCGTTAACATCCCCAAGGGATCCCCCGAAAATATGTCAGCAAACCTCATCGGCCCGATCCTGATCAATGTTGAGGCCTGTCAGGCCGTACAGATGGTTCTTACCGACAGCGAGTATAGCCACAAGCATCCCCTGGTGGTACAATAATCGGGTTTCCTCTTCCCTCATCGGCAATCCTGCTTGTGCTACCTTCTTTCCTATAAACCACGCGCCCCCCCACATGAACTGCATTCCTATCTCTCACAGAGTTCACAGAGGACACAGAGGTAAATAATGGGTGTTGGTCGCTCGGTTGCGCCCCTTTCGCAACCCATTGCCGCAGCCGAAACGAGCCGCCTCGCCCGCCTCATCTGTAGGCGAAGCAGATGGCGGGCTTTCACCCCAACCGATTGACATAGCGTTTCCTTTCATCAACAGCCCAATTTTCAGACCTGCTTGGTGCTCATTGTCATTTTTTTGACGTGAGCAGGTGATGGCCCAGGTTTCCGGGGACCGTGGACCGTTGAGGGGCACGCTATCACCGGGAAGATTCAGATATCTACCCAATCACCCGTAGTAATGGTACAACTATTTGAATTGAATACGTTTTTCGAAGTCAGAAGGAGGAGATTGGCCAGGAACCCGTCTTTTGGCACGCTCTTTGCTATCTTTCCATCATAGAGATTGGGATTATGGGGCTGAGGATGAACCAGAATAGACGAAAGAGGGAATACGAAGGAGCCGGTGGGGTGTTGCGTGTGTTCCCCTATCGACTCCAAATCATAAAGAGACTGAACAAAGACTGTCCATGAATGTGGTTTCCGATCGGATGATTATCACCCAAGCCATGGCCTGTCAAATGCCATGGCTTTGTTTTTTGGCAATCGATTCACGACAGTTTTCAATTTGCATCTCCTGGCGAAGTAGATACCTCTGCTAAGTAACCCGTTGCAGGGATGGTATCAACGGCCAGGAACTGTAACCCAAAGGGGAGAGAAAATGGGAACCAACGGTATACAGACGTTAGGGGATCATCTCCAGAAGGTCAAAACCGGTGAGCGCCTTTTTGAGAATGCATTTACGACCGTGGCCAGGATGATCCTCCAGAAGCAGGAGATGATAGAAAAGGTGGTGGTTCACGGCAAACCCACCTATGATTTCAAGATATTCCGGAACGGGAGCAAACATGTCATCGGTATGTTTGATGAGATCAACAGTTTCGTATCCTATGTAAAGGACGCAGCAGAAGGTGGATCTTCCAGGGAGATGGCTTATGTTCTGGTTGGCGAACCGGGAAATGGGAAAACGTTTTTTGTCGATTATCTGTGTACCCTTTACAGGAATTTTCTCGCAAGGGACGAAAATCGAAGATACACATTCAATTTCAAGAATCTTGAACGTATCGGCTCCTATGGGAAGATAACGACCATCCAGTCCCAGACCTTTGAAGACCCTTCCGTTCTTGCGATGAATCTATATGAATCAGCCGATGAAAACAGGTCTTTCCTGTCGGATAACATCGGATTTGCAGATAAACAGATTGATGAGCTGTATAAGGACTACAGGCCCTTGGGTGCATGCAGCGATTATATTCTCAACGATATCAGACAGATTACCGACGGCAATGTGGATGAGATGCTGGATTTTATCGAGATTGCACCGGTGCCCCTCAGTGAGAGTCTCGGTACGGTAACCGGCAAATATTCCGCAAAGGACAAGATCACCTCCTCTGCAGTTGATCTGCTGGGAGAGGAATCCATTCAACGGTTGCTCCATGTTTCCGATCCGAATAATCCCTACCGGTTTGACCTGAGGAGGGGAGCGCTGGCCCGAGTGGCAGGCGGCGGGATTCACTTCAGCGACGAAATATTTAAAAACAAGAAGGATCTTGTGCAGGTCTATCTGGGCGTGATCCAGAATCGGAATATTGAGATCGATGGGTTCAGATGGCCGATCGATACCCTAATTGTGGCAACGAGCAACAATGCCGAGTTCAACCGATTTCTTGCTGAAAAGGAAGAAGCCCCCATCGTGGATCGATGCAGGATCTGTTATGTGGCCCATAACACCGACTATCGGCTCCAGGGTCAGTTAACCACCTACGCTATTGGTAATGAAGCCAAAACCACGTTGACCAATGAGGCGTTGCATCAGGATCCAAACTTGAATTATGCCGCGTCTGTGGCCGTGGTTTTATCCCGGATCTCCCGGTCGGAAAAACTCACACCCATTGAAGCGATGAAACTTGCTGCGGGCGAGGTAGCCGGAGAAAAGAGCATAAAGACCCTGGCCGAAGTGATCGATGCGTTGAATCACGAGCCGGACATCACCAAGCGGTTCGGCCAGAAAGGACTGGGGCAGCGGGATCTTGGCCGGTCCATTCAGTTGCTGATGGAAACCTCCGAGAC
>JAZFSW010000295.1:0-8853 GCA_036446375.1 Desulfobacterales bacterium
ACCGCTCCCATGGCTTGTCACCGGGATCGTTTTCGGCATAGCCACCTGCGAGCCCCTCAACTGTCGCCGGATGTACCCTGAATCCCCTGGTGAATGGAGAAAGTACCTGGATGGACTCAATACGGATAACCTCGGCACCCATGTCTGCGAGTATCGTTGTTGCCGACGGGCCGGTATACACGATGCCGTGATCGATCACCCGTATGCCTTCCAGTGGTAGGGTAGACATTTTTCCTCCAGTATTCTTGCTCAGCTTATCCATCAGATGATACCTTCCGATCGTAAACGCACCAGGTCCTCTGCTGCATATCCCAGCCGGTCGCTGTAGATTTCCTTGTTGTGTTGGCCAAGGGTAGGTGCGGCCAGCTGGGGTTCCGATGACACTTCCGGAAGCGCAAAAGGTACCCCCGGATAGGTGAGGTTTCCTGTCACCGGGTGGTCTATACCCACAAATGCGCCTCTGGTTTTAAGCTGGGGGTCGGCCAGTACGTCATCTATCCGATTGACCGGTGCAACAGGCAGCCGGTTCTCCTGAGCGGAGCGGAACAGTTCTTCCTGCGTTCGATCCATCAGCCAATCCATGAAAATCACATCAAAGTCACCGTGGTGTGCCGGGCGCTGCAGGGGGTCTGTGAATCGGGGATCATCCAGCAATTCGGGCATTTCCAGCCATCGGGCGATTCGTGGCCATTGCGCCGGGGTAAATCCGAACACATGAATTGCACCGTTTTTGCAGGGATAGAACCCCAATGGATACATCCCTTCGCTTCTGTATCCGCTCCTAGTGCCATCAAGGCCGGAAAACGCCTGGCCCATCAGTTTGGCTGCCCCTTCCGGCAGACTCGACAGACATTCCACAATGGAAACATCCACTTCTTGACCCGATCCGGAGAGGCTGCTTCCGAAAAATGCGCCCATTGTTGCTGTAGCCGCATGGGTACCGGCAAGATACTGAGATTTATACCCGGGATACCGCAGAGGGGGCTGGTCCGGTTCCCCTTCGGTAATCATGTGGGGTCCCATGGCAAAGAGAACAATTTCGGTTGCCTTGTAGTCTCGATAGGGGCCGGTCTGACCAAAGTTGGAGATGGATGTTTTTACAAGGCCGGGGTTGATGTCTTCCAAGGCCTCGTAATCAAGGCCGAGGCGTGCCATCACCCCGGGGGCAAAACTTTCAACAAGGATGTCGGTATCTTTCACCAGCTGTTTGAAAATCTCAATGCCGGTTCCGGTTTTCAGATTCAGCGTGATACCTTTCTTGTTCGTATTGAGATGAAGAAAGTTTCCGCTCTTATCCGGATGGGGATCATCGCCAAAGAAGGGACCCATTCGTCTCGCCCCATCTCCCACACCCGGTCTTTCGATCTTTATGACCTCGGCACCATAGTCGGCCAGAAGTTTCGTACAGTAAGGACCGGCAAAATAGTGGGTGAGATCCAACACCCTAATATCCGATAGTGCTTTTTCCATTATTATCGATTACCTCTGAGTTCTTTCTCTTTGTCCCTTGGCGCCTTTGGCCTGCGACCTGGCTAAAGGCCGTGAGCCTGTCGAACGGCGAGAGCCTTTATTCGCTTCACGCTTCCCTATTCCCTTGGGTCGTCGGGACCCTTCTCCGAGAAAAGGGCACCGAGTTCTCCCGTTCCCTGCAGCGTTTCCATAAATGTTGCATCGTAGACCGTTTCGGCGTGGGTACGCACCATCTGGTCGAGCATCTTGGCATCTTCTCCCACAAGAATGCGCCATTGTCCATTGCGAACCCCATCGAGAATAATTGTCGCTGCCTGTGCCGAGGAGCAGGGGGCGTTGTCACGAAAATCTTCGCCGAGGTGTCTGACCATTTCTCTCAACTGGTCATCGGTGGTGTCTTCAGTGGCCATTCCCCCGCCAACCATCCGTTCGCGCATGGCGGCCAGATCTTCCGCCGTCAGGTCGTCGGCTTCCGGGCCACCATGGATCTTTCGGGAGTTGATACCGATCGATGTGCCGATGTGGCCGGGCATGACCAGATATGCTTTCACATGGGGTGCGTTGAGGCGAAGATCGATTTGCAGTGCCTCTGTGAATCCTTTCACTGCGAATTTCGCGCTGCTGTAGGATGTGTGAGCCACATCGTTCCCCAGACAGGCCCAGAAACCGTTTACGCTGCTTGTGTTGATGATATGTCCTTCCGTGCCGGCAATAAGCATCGGCATAAAGGCCCGGGTATTGTAATAAACGCCGGACCAGTCCACAGCGAAGGTCTTGTCCCATTCGGTGCGATCGTCAAGGATGAAACTGCCGCCGCCGCCGACGCCAGCATTGTTGAAAAGAAGGTTGATGTGCGTGGTATCGTGCTGTTTCTTCACAGCATCGCGAAAGGCGATGACCTGGGCTTCGTCGGACACATCGCATTCGTGGGCGGTGATGCGGGTGCCGGGTAACGCGATTTCCCTGCACAACCGTTCCGTTTCCACCATGTTCTCAACGATGACCTCGCAGAAGGCCACATGACATCCCTCGGATGCCAACTGGCACGCCAATTCCCTCCCCATCCCGGTTCCTGCACCGGTAACCACAGCAATCTTGTCTTCAAACGTTTTCATCGGCTACTCCTTTCCTATCTTTCGTTGATTGATCGGCCATTGCACCAAATCCAACCGATAGTGTTGTGATGGGTCTGTATTACAGGGATGCCGCAGCGTTCAGGCATTGCAGCATTGCCACGTTGTGCCATGCAATTGTAGCTGTATCAACACCGGTGTCAACCCTTATGTTGTGTTGGCCGTTGGTCGGATTATTCTTTCATCAGTGCGGTTTTGAGGGACCGGGCGAGTGCGTCATTGCATTGCTGCGAGATTCCCGCATCGGGCACAAATAGATTGAAGCCGTGATAGGCACCGGGATAGACAGGAAGTTCTACGGAGACACCGGCTTGAACCAGACGCCTCGCGTACTCAATATCTTCATCGACAAACAGATCCAGATCCCCCACAACAATGATCGCAGGGGGCAATCCGACAAGATCGCTGACTCTTGCAGGTGCTGCATAGGGAGACATCCCTTCAATCTCCGACTGGTCCACAGGGAGCACAGACATTACATATGCCATATATGTTGAATTATAAAAATGTTATCATCATATATCTCAATCGACTCTTCATGGGAAAGAGTGCCCTGTCTGCCGTCTCTGATGGATCGGGCGTTCCTCGGATCATCTGATTCCAGGGATTGTGGGCCATGAAAGAAAGGGGCAAACGGCAGCTACAAGCAGGTCAGGGCGCTGCGGACAACCGCATTACTGCGCGATGGCAAGATCTGACGCCTCGGAATGTGGACCTGGAACCGATACTTGATCTTGGTAGTCTACCGTTCGCCTTGAAGGAACGCTAATATTTTCTTGGACCCTCGTCAAGGAGTTTTCTTTGATATTCACAGGCGATGGAGATCTCAGCCTACATCATCAATTTTAGATTGTTATCCATCCCAGGCTGCAGTATAAATCAGAATCTGCTGAATGCCGGTTCAAAGCTGGCGGCAGTTCCCGAGTCCAGATGTCTGCGGTTGATCGTTGCCATCATCCCACTGCTGGTCCTGAGCCATGTGTCTGCGGCTATTGTGTATTCAAGGGAAGAACATTCGATGAAACAGCTTACGAAAAAACAAAAGTGGTGGGGGTGGCTCATTGCCCTATGTCTATCCGGTTCAGGAGCCATTGTGCTAACCATTTGTGTTGTTCGATGGACGATATCCGCCGTCAGCCTTAACCCATAGAGGGCCTATTGCTTGGGTAACCACCACGGATAAGGCACGCAGGTACACAGGAGATGAAAAGTGCCGGCAAAAGGAGGGTGAATCTGACATGGCGTTTAATGAAAGCGATCATCATTCTGCCTGGCGCGGTGTTGGTGTTTATTCCCGCAGCGATCTTATTGCTGTCGAAAGGAACCCGGTTTTCTCCTGACCTACAATCCCCGAGTGAGGTGACATTCCTCCTTACAATGGCAATCCCTGCAATTGGCGGGTATCTGGCGATACGAACATCTCTGCTGTTTACACGATCCGGCGATGGCACACCGGCACCGTGGGATCCCCCACAGAAAATGGTTATCACCGGCCCCTACCGATATGTGAGAAACCCCATGATTACCGGTGTGATACTGATCCTTTTGGGGGAAACGATGCTTTTCAATTTCTGGCCGCTCTTTCTGTGGATGGTGGTCTTTCCGGGACATCCCAGGCGGATTCCAGAACCGGCCCCGAGAAAGGGCCCGCAGATACTAAGGATCGTGACCTGAGCGGCAATGTCGTTTCATGCATAGCTGTTTACTAAGCTACCGGTCAGGGTCAGTTTCATCATTCCGACGGAGGCATTATAGATATAGTCGGCAAACGCTACACTCATGCTTCCCGCCTCTTTGGCGTAGTTAAGAGGTGAATCCGTAGACACCTCCGACGCGTAGCTGTGGGTTCTTACTGCCACGCCATCAAATCCGCCAAAAGTGTCCTTTACCCCCGAAAGATTCTCACGAACAGCGGCTGTCAGCATGCCGGAATCTATGTGAAGCTTTCCATCATCGCCCCGGGTGATACCAAGGGATTCCAACGCTGCTCTATGGTCGGAAATGAAGGAGTTGACAGTTGAAAGTACATCTTCTTCGATATAGTCACTGCTGCTTTTGTTAAAATCGATGAAAGCGTTGATCTCTGATACGAAGGTGGATATGGCGTTGTTTACCTCGCTTTCATCAGGGGCTATCTTCAGGATCGCATCTCCTGCCTGCCCAAAAGTGACAACAACCATCTCATCATCCAGATAGACCGTATTTACGCCGGATGTCTGATCGATCCCATCGACCGAATACATCGCGTCTTGTGCCACTGTTGATTCTGTATCTGCAGCAGTGGCGGATATCGCGTTTCCGGATACATCGGAAAGACTATATGCATTGGCCAGCCCCGTACCATCGGCCGAAATGAGCAAGTGTGCGGTGCCATCGGTATCATTGGTGATTACGTCTGCCGTAATTCCCAGGGCAGAACCATCAATGGCTGCTTCGATGTTTTGAAGAACGATCCCATTGGTATCGCCATCCACAACCGTAATGCTCAACGCATGGTCCTGGCCATTGACGGTCAGATTGAAAGTATTGATGCCGGTGCCAATCACGCTGGCGTCAGCGCTGTTTAGCTGCAAACCGGTATTTTCCTGCCCCTGAGCGATCTGAGTTATCGATATATCATAGGTGGCCTCTGTGGCACCGGTATCATCGGAAAAGGCGTTGCCCGCTGTCGCCGTTAGCACATTGATGTCCGAAGATACGGCGGATCGGTCCCTGAAGACAGAATCCATATGCGTCAGCGTCAGTGGTGTGGCTTTCGACGCAAGATCCGAGATGTTATGGTATAATTCCGTCAGCGCATCGGTCGATTCTTTGGAAAATATCTGCTGGTCCATTTTGTCTTGAAGGTTGGAAAGACTTGAAGCGAAAACCTGCATGACAAAGTCTCCGGAACCCCTTACACCAACGGGCGAAAGGAGACGGCTGATATTCAGATAATTGGTATAGGAACCGGTTACTTGCATGGTACTTTCCCTCAACGGTGTTCGGGCAAAAAATAACCCGCTTCCAGGAAAAAGGAAACGGGTCGGCTATCGTATCTGCTCGGAAACCCCGCTGCCTTATTCCAATTGGAACTTAGACCGGAAGCTTTGCGCCCCTTCCTTTCAGAAGATTTGCCCTTCAAGAGATCAATCATATATCGATACGTTACATTTATCGGCAATGTCTTCCAAAACTTTAGCGCTCATTTCTGAAAAATAAGCAACGGGTCGGTTGACAAAAAATCGGTTGCGTGAAAAAGTAACTGGATATTATGGAGAAAATACCGGTATCTGGCGATTTGGAGAGGTAAACTCACGCCAATACCATCACGATATGCCCATGAAATCACCCTAGACAGGAACGATCCTATTGCCTCCCACTATGTCAAAGCCGGCCCGGCGCGAGCGTTCTTCGTTCAAGCAACTTGTGCACCTCAAGAATCTGGGTACCTATCTACGACGCTACGGCTGGGTACTGTCCGGAGCCATCGGCGGCCTTCTTATCACACGCATCTTCGATGCTGCGGTGCCGTTGCTGATGAGGACCGCAATTGACAGTCTTGCCGACGCAGCAATCGCGCCAAATGTTATGTGGCCGGCGCTCGGAATCATCGCTATTGTCTTCGGACGTTTCCTGATATTCGTTGTGGCCCGTCGGATTTTGCGCAGAATTTCAATATCGGTTTCCTACGACCTGCGGAAGCGGATTTTCAATCACGTCCAGTTCCAGGGGCCGAGCTTCTTCAGCCACTTCAGTACCGGCGACATCATGTCACGTGCCATCAATGACATCAACATGGTGCGCATGGTGGTGTCTTTTGCCGGGGCGGAGATCATTCTGTTTATGTTCACCATTGCTACCGGCTTTTATTTTATGACGATGCTGTCGCCGGCCCTGACCAGTGTGGTGGTGATTCCCCTGCCGTTCATCGCTATCACCGGATTCTTGTTCGCACGTGGGATGTTCCCGTATTATCGTGACCAGGCAGAAGCGATGGCGGATGTGACCTCTTTCACACAGGAGAACCTCAACGGGATCCGGACGATCCAGGCCAGTTCTCAGGAGAAGCAGGAAATCGCTCGATTTCACAAGGTCAGCACCCATTACGCAAACATGGTCTATAGAGTCTCCCGCTACCAGGCCCTTCTCAACTTTGCCATGCCGGTAATGAGCGCCGCATCACCGGTTATTCTTATTTTCTATGGTGGCCCGATGGTGATGAATGGTGAGATTTCCCTCGGTACCTACACGGCCTTCGGCGCATACATGGGAATGCTGGTTTGGCCGATTCGCTATATTGGCATGTCATTGTCGATGATTTCCGCGTCTTCTGCCTCCGTCCAACGGATCTTCGAGATACTCGACTATGAGCACGAGATCATGGATGCCCCGATAGAAGGCCTGCCGTCTCAGGTGGCGGGGCGTATCGAGATCCGGGGTCTGTCCTATACGTATCCCGGCGCGACACGGCCGACCGTCGAAGACATCGATATCGACATTCCGGCAGGTGAAACCGTGGCGCTCCTCGGACGTGTCGGCGCAGGCAAATCCACCCTCCTCAATGGCCTGGTCCGTCTCATTGATACCCCGCGGGGCACCGTTTTCATCGACGGACAGGACATCTGCGACTTCCCGATTCAGCGTCTGCGTCAACTGGTGGCCCTGGTACCACAAGATCCGTTCCTCTTCTCATCCACGATTCGCGAAAACCTGACCTATGACGATCCGCAGCGCGATGACCCCACAATCTGGGACGCCGTCGAGGCCGCCGGACTCGCGCACAATATCCGTGACTTTGCCGACGGCCTCGACACGGTCGTTGGCGAGCGCGGCCAGACCCTGTCCGGTGGCCAGAAACAGCGGGCGACACTGGCCCGGGGCTTGGTGCGCGATTCGCCGATTCTTCTCCTGGATGACTGCTTTTCGGCGGTGGATACCGAAACCGAGGAGCGAATCCTCTCCGGGCTCAGTCGCATGCGCAAAGGCAAAACAACAGTATTGATTTCCCACCGTATCTCCACCGCCCGTCACGCCGACCGGATCTTTATCATTGACAATGGCCACATCAGTGAGTCCGGGACCCATAACGAACTTCTGGCACTTGACGGTTACTATGCTGATCTGGCCGCGATACAGAGTGACCAGGACGACGACAGGGAACGTAAGGTCAGACTATTGCAGGACCTGGAGCGTGAGGTAATCGACAAACGCAAAGCCGTCCATGATGGAGGGGATCTATGAGCGACAGCAGCGCAGGTCGCAACTACTCAGCCTTCGATCTGGAACTGACCCACCAGGCCCTCAATGTCCGCCTTTTCATACGCTTGCTGAAGTGGATGGGGCCGTACCGCAAGGTGATGTTAATCAGCATTGTGCTTGCGGTCCTCGGGTCCGTCATAACGGTTCTGTTGCCCGCCATCGGCGGTCGGGTCATCATCGATACGATTCTGCTGCCGAATCCCGCTGCTGTCGACCTGCCGGACTATGGCCTCATCACCGTCACGACCTGGGTGAGCGACAGGTTCTCTCTCACGATGCTGCATAGCGCCGGCATTCTCTATCTTTGTATGATGCTCTTTCAATCCATACTCCAGTTAGGACACCAGCTGACCCTTTTCAGCTCCGCTCTAAGGACGCTGCGCGATCTTCGGCTGGACCTTTTCGCCAGTCTTGAGCATAAGCCGGCAACATTTTATGACCACGTGGCCGTCGGTCGGGTGATGACCCGGGTTACCAACGATGTCGAGAGCCTGTTTCAGCTGCTAACCGGCTTCGGCCAACTCGCCAATGAGTTCGTGCCCTTCTTCCTCGGACTGTTCATGATGATGCATTTCAGCAGCCAGCTGACCGGCGTCGTTGTTGTTGCGCTGCCCATCGCGGCGCTGGGCACCTATATCTTCCGGATCCTCATGTCGAAGATCTTTCGCTTGATTCGTGACTCTGTATCTGCCTTGAACCAGTATATGCAGGAGGATCTGTCGGGAATCGAGGTGGTGCAGCTGTCGGGTCGCGAAGCAATGAATATCAGCCAGTACACAGCGCTGAACCAGGAAAATCGCAAGCAAGAATTTCGCGCTATCAACTACGAGATAATATACGAAAACTTCAACAACAGCCTGGCCAGCGTCGTCGTCGCAGGGATCGTCTGGTACGGCGGCGGCAAAGTGGTGCAAGACGAAATTACCCTGGGCACGATGGTGATATTCACGGGCCTTGTCCACCTGATGATCCAGCCGGTGGTGATGCTGGGTCAGCAGTTCAACATACT
>JAZFSW010000296.1:0-2580 GCA_036446375.1 Desulfobacterales bacterium
AGGGCAGGAAACGAGAGTGTCAGGACCCCGGTCGTATCCGGAACCGCGATACCCCCCGGGCCCACGCCGGTTTCGGGTGGGATTGAAGAAGACACAACATGGTATGCCGGTGCCAGTCCCTATATCCTGGATATGGCGGTAGAGGTATCTGAAAATGCCACCCTAACCATTGAGCCGGGGGCCCGCATCGAAGCAAGCGGCGGGGGGCTGGTTATCAAGGGCAAACTTGTTTCCAGCGGCGGCGATAAGCAGCTCATCAGCTTCCAATCGCCGGATGGCCAGAGCTGGGACGGCATCGTCTTTGAGCAGGTAAAAGGAGACGATAGCATTATTGAATATACCCGCATTGCAGATGCTGCAATCGGTGTGGACTGCCGTTCATCGTCGCCGGTCATACGGCGAAACGAATTTGTGAACAATCAGACCGCTGTCCGGGTTTCCGGCGGCTATGCCAAGCCGCTTATCGAGAACAATATCGTTCGAAAAAGCAGGTTGATCGGTATGGTTATTCGTGACGGTGCGGGACCCATACTTACAGACAATCGGATTCAACATAACGACGGGATAGGCCTTCTGATCGAAAATGCCGGCGCGGTCCTTCTGAAGCACAACGGGATTACCAACAATGGGGGTACCGGCATTGTCGTTAGAAACAGCGAAACGACGATTTCGGAAAACAATATCTATGATAACCAGCCCCACAATATCGAAGGTAATTTCCAGGGAAAGGCCACAGGCGCGGGGAGCAACTGGTGGGGCGATGGGGATTGGAAAGGGCTCCTTGACCATATCAGCGGACGGGTTTCCATCGATACCATACTGGACGGCCCGTTTCCGGGTGGTGCGATTACCCCCGTACCCGTACTGGATCGTATGCTGGAAGGAACGATTACCGCCGATGCCATCCTGATGCTTTCAAACAGTCCTTACCGGGTAGCCGCCGATTTCACGGTGGATAGCGGAGCTGCATTGAGCATTCAGGCCGGTGTAACATTGCTTTACGACAAACAGACCTCGATTATTCTGAAAGACGGTGGAATTGTGGCCAAAGGAACCAAAGATCACCCCATCACCTTTACCGCTTCGGGCTCCACACCCTCGCCCGGTGACTATATGAGCGCGGTTCGCTTTTCAGAAAGGACAGCGGTGAGCAGCTTCTTCCGCTACGCTATCTTCAGATACGCCACCATTGCCCTGGATGTGGGTTATGGCATGCCCGAAATCACCTACAGCACCATTGCCGACAGCTCCCAGAGCGGAATACGAAGTGGAAACGATTCCGCACCGCGCGTTTTATACAACACGATCGCCAGAAACCTCGGAAGCGGCGGGATCGAATGCGTCGGCCTGGCGAAACCAAAAATAAACCATAACAACTTTGATGAAAACACCGTTGCCATACAGGCGTTTTCCACGATTTTCATCGATGCACGAGATAATTTCTGGGGAACATCCCCACCAGATAAATCGGTTATCTTCGGTGACAATATTAATATCGAGCCCTGGCTGGAGATACCGGAGAAAGATGCCTTTTGCGGGTCATGTGACCTTTGAATGAAGATGAGGATCAGATGTATCGGCGATCTTTTCTAAAACTTCTCGGCCACGGTGCCCTCGTTTCATATGGGATGGCTCATTGTCCCTCACTAGTATGGGCAAAGGGTGCATTCGATTATGCCCTGGCCGGCCAGGATTTCATCCAGAAAGAAAAGTTTGCCGAGGCGGCCGATGTGTTGAGAAAGGCCATCGCGCTGGATCCAACCAGCGACTGGTACCATGGTTTACTTGGCCGCGCACACCTGGGGCTTGGACAAAAGGCAGAAGCGGTAGGGGCCTTCAGGCGGGCGGTCCGGCTGAATCCCCAAGATACATACTCCCGGATGATGATCGAGATCATAACCCAGAAACCGGGCGCCCGTTTGAAGAAAAAATCGCGCCCGCCAACACCCCTTGAAGAAAAGGCCAAAGCCGAAGAGCATTCACACCTGGAAAGATTGCAGACCAGACAGAGTCTTGATTACCAGGTGAATCGGGTGGTTATCGATGCGGGCCATGGGGGGTTCGATTCCGGTGCTGTCGGGAAGAACGGGCTTAAGGAAAAGGATATCACGCTGGATCTGGCCAAAAGGCTGCATGAAATACTGAAGCGGCAGGGAAAGGTCAAATCCTTTCTCACACGAACCGGCGACTATTATATCCCGTTAAGCGCACGAACCGTGACGGCCAACCGATACCAGGCCGATCTGTTTATAAGTCTGCATATCAATGCCAACAAGAACAGAAATCCCAGGGGATCTGAAACGTATTTCTGTTCGGAACAAGCGTCCAGTGCCGAAGCGCAGAAGGTCGCTGCATTGGAAAATGCCGTTCTTAAATATGATGCCCCGTACAAGGAGAAACCGGGGCATATCGACATAGAGACGTTTTTGTTCAAATTTGAACAAAAGCTCAACTGGAGCGAGAGCGGTACGTTTGCCGCGTACTTTCAGAAACGACTGGAACAGCAACTCCCCTTCAAGAGCCGGGGGGTGCACTCGGCCAATTTTTACGTGTTGCGCCGGGCCAAAATGCCCGCCATAC
>JAZFSW010000297.1:0-3451 GCA_036446375.1 Desulfobacterales bacterium
GCGTGGCGCTTTATGTATTAC
The DNA here is from genome assembly GCA_036446375.1 of Desulfobacterales bacterium. GTDB lineage: Bacteria > Desulfobacterota > Desulfobacteria > Desulfobacterales > JAZFSW01 > JAZFSW01. The sequence goes on from JAZFSW010000297.1 coordinate 22, forward strand.
TAAAACCGGTGGGCAAGAGTCTTGCGCTGCTTGCCCTTTCCTGGAAGGTGATAGAGGCGGCGATCGTGGCTGCTATTGTGCTTGTTTCATTTATCGCCTTGCAGCTTTCAAATGAAGCAACCCTTGTGGCGCCGTTTACGCCGGACCAGCTCCAATTCCCCGTTGGATTAATACTCAGTGCGCACAGTGCTTTGTTTTCTATTCCCATGGTATTTCTTGGCCTGGACATGACCGTGTTTTCTTATCTATTCTTCAAGTCCAAATACATACCCGGGACGCTTGCCGGATTCGGCATTCTTTCATTTGCGCTTATCTTCATCCATGCGCTTATGTTTATTCTTGCACCCAAGTATGCAATGATGCCGATAAATCAGGCCATCTTCTATGGCCCGAGCGGCGTATTTGAGATAATAATTGGCATATGGCTTCTGTTCAAGGGCGTAGACCTCCAACAGGGGGAAGAGACATAGGAATATGAGCGAGACGCGAAAATCTATTTTCATAGCCGGTGCTGCTGCCGGGATAGGCAGAGCCACGGCTATGCTGTTTGGGGAAAAGGGATCGTATGGGGGTGTAGTGGACGCTAAGGAGCAGGAACTGACGCGGGCGGATAGGGCCAAGGGCGAATTCCCGGAACGGGTGCGGGAAAAGCACATGACCGGCGATCCTTTCGGTTGCTTGGGTCAGGAAGGGTTAGTTGATCCACAAGAGAGGCATCAAATGAGACTGGAAGGATGCACGCATTTGGGACGATGGAGAAGAATATGAACCGACTCAGTGGTTTTCAGCGTAAGTACTTGAGAGGACTTGCCCATGGGCTTAGACCGGTGGTTTTTGTCGGGCAGAAGGGAATTACCGATTCGGTGTCTCTATCTATCGATGAGGCACTGGACACCCATGAGCTGATAAAGTTGAGATTTGTCGATCTGAAAGATAAAGTGCAGAAAAAAAGGGCTGAAGCGCTCATCACTGAAAGAAACAATTGTGAGATCGTGGGCAGAATCGGCCACGTCCTGGTCCTGTTTCGACCCCATAGTGATCCGGAAAAGCGCAAGATCGCGGTTCCGGAAAAGAAGGCGGCGGGGGGCAATCCGGGGAAGATCTAGCTGTAAATGGAACGGGCGGCAGAAACCAGCGTTACCATCCCCACAATCACGAAAAAGAAGCCTGCGCCGAGTTTTATATAGTCAGCCGGGAAATAACGGGCAAATGCCGCGCCGCAGGCCACCGCAATCAGCGAGCTGAGAACCAGTGCACCCGCTGATCCCAGAAAGACCGAACTTGTTGAATCACAATCTGCCGAAAGGCAAAATGTAGCCAGCTGGGTTTTGTCCCCCAGTTCCGCCAGGAACACCAGGCCGAATGTGGTTAGCATCATCTTTATGTCCATCGAATGTCTCCAATTCACGTTATGTCTGCACGGGATCCATGTTAGAAGATAATCTTGCCACGAAGGCACAAAGACACGAAGTTACGTGATACTAAAACGTCTCTCTTCGTGTCTTAGTGCCTTTGTGGCATTCCTTGTATTTCATCCGGATTGAGGATCCAGCAGGGCCAATGCCTTTTCAACGATATTTTCTGCGGTGAATCCGAAGTATTCCATTACGGTACCGCCGGGTGCTGATCGGCCGAATTCCTCAATACCGATAACGATACCCCTGTCGCCCACGTATTGTCTCCAGCCCATGGGATGTCCCGCTTCAATGGCGATTCGTATCGGAATGTCCGGCGGTAATACCCTGTCCTTGTTTTCCTGACCTGATCTTTCGAACAGCTCCCAACTCGGCATACTGACGATGCGGGCAGAAAACCCCTTTTCTGAGAGCTGTTGTCCCGCCTTCTGTGCGATATGTAGTTCCGATCCGCTGGCGATAAGAATGATATCCGGTCTGGCCGATGAATCGGATAGTATATAGGCTCCTTGCGACACGCCGGATGCCGGGGGCTCTTTGCCGGCAGCGACAACGGGCAGATTCTGACGGCTCAATATCAGGGCTACCGGACCATCGGCCGTTTGGATGGCATGCCGCCATGCAGCAGCGGTTTCTGCTGCGTCTGCCGGACGGATGACGGTGAGACCGGGGATGATTCGCAGCGAAGCAACATGTTCAACGGGTTGATGGGTGGGTCCATCCTCGCCGACAGCCACGCTGTCATGGGTAAATACATAGATGACCGGCAGCTTCATCAACGCAGCCAGGCGGATGGAAGGTCGCATGTAGTCGGCAAACACTAGAAATGTTCCCCCGAAAGGTCGCGGTCCGCCATGCAGGGCCATGCCGGATAGAATTGCCCCCATGACATGTTCTCTTACGCCAAAACGGATGTTTCTTCCATCATAGCTGTCTTTTTGGAAATCAAAAGATCCTTTGATGATCGTATTGTTCGATGGCGCCAGATCAGCGGATCCGCCAATGAGCATTGGCACTTTCTCTGCAATGGCGTTCAGCACCTGGCCGGAAGCCGCGCGTGTTGCGATGGGATCAGATGATGAAAAATCAGGAATGTCTGCATCCCAACCCTCGGGAAGCGTGCCGCTGATGGCGGCCCTGAGGTCTGTTGACTGTTCGGGATATGCGCGGGCATACGCCTCAAACCGGCTGTTCCAATCGGATTCAGCGTTCTTGCCGGCGGCGATACTTTCTCGAAATACCGCAAGGGCGTCATCCGGCACACAAAACAATTCATCCTCGGGACAGCCCAGATTCCTTTTGGTCAGGCATACCTCTTCTACGCCGAGGGGCGCACCGTGAGCGGCCGCGGTGTCTTGTTTGTTCGGGCTGCCAAAAGCGATATGGGTTTGAAGCCGAATCAGAGTGGGTCTCCGGGTTTCAGCCTTTGCCGCTTGAAGGGCATCGTTTATCGGATCCGCATCATTGCCCTTCTCAACGGTTATCACGTGCCAGTTATACGCCTCAAAGCGGAGGGAAACATCTTCGGTGAAAGTCAGATCCGTACTGCCTTCGATGCTGATACCGTTGTCATCATAGAGGCATATGAGTTTGCCCAGCCCGAGGTGTCCGGCCAGGGATGCGGCTTCGGATGTGATCCCCTCCATCAGGTCACCATCCCCGCACATGATATAGGTGTAATGGTCAATGATGTCATGCTCCGGTTGGTTGAAAAGCGCCGCCATGTGCAGCGGCAATGTTGAGTGGGGCAGTCAGATAACCTATTCAGTTGGCGGTTTAAATGGTGAACAACTTTTACGTTCCCAGGGAGTCCAAACGGAGGTGTTGGCTAATAACATAACAAATCTTCAGTTTACGCGGCAAATTGCTACCCCCAGCATAGTAGAAATAGCTTTAGAGAGTCAAAAAACGACAATCCAGGGTCATCTCATAGGAGTTACCCTGAGTACTCAGGTCAGGTTGAGAAATTGATACTTTATGGTACTTGCGTACCCTAAATACCAATTTGTGCTTGT
>JAZFSW010000298.1:0-6490 GCA_036446375.1 Desulfobacterales bacterium
CTGGGTCAGGACAATTACTACGTCTTCCACGACCTGTTGGGAATTTCAGACGAAGATGTCGCCCGGTTGGTTGATGAGGGGATCATCAACTAGTAGAGCGCTTCCTAATTAATGTCTCAATCTCGTCTCTGGTGAAGTTGCAGTTTCTTACGTTGGTGTCGGGTGTCAGGTGTCAGTCATCGGAAACGCTCTACCTGTCGTTAGCCCTTGTCAAGAAAATCGAGGAAACCGGACATGGCGGTTGTTTCATCCATCTGGGACACAGCCCTGCGGATGTCCGTGATTTCCCGGTATTCCTCTTTGTCCTGCAGGAGCTGCTCGTTTCGCGTACCGGATTGGCTGATGTTGATGGCAGGGAATATGCGCTGTTCGGCACATTCCCGGCTTAGGACAAGATCCAGGTTGCCGGTGCCCTTGAACTCCTGAAAGATGATATCATCCATCCGGCTGCCCGTGTCGACGAGTATCGTTGCCATGATCGTGAGTGACCCGCCGTTTTCGATGTTGCGGGCGGCCCCAAAAACCTTCCGGGGAATCTCCATCGCATTGGCGCCCAGCCCCCCGCTCAGGGTCCGGCCGTGACTGTTGGTCGTGGTGTTAAACGCTCGGGCCATGCGTGTGAGCGAATCGATGAATATCACGGCATCCCGTCCCGTCTCGGCACAGCGCATGGCCGTGTTAATGGCCAGCCGGGTCTGCCGCATATGGTTCGTGGCAGACTGGTCCGCCGAAGAATAGATCACGCTGACGTCTTTGAGACCGCGCTTGAAGTCGGTCACCTCTTCGGGTCTCTCATCGACGAGGAGTATGAAGATATCCGTATCCGGGTGGTTGGCCAAAAGGGATGTCGCCATGTGCTTCAGGACAGTTGTCTTTCCCGATTTGGGGGGGGAAACGATCAGGCCGCGCTGTCCCTTCCCGAGGGGTGCGATCATGTCCAGCGCTCTGCCCATGAGGTCCTTCGGGCTTTGGGTGAGCGTTAACCTCTCGTCGGGGTGGATGCTGATCTGGTCCTGCAGCGGGGGGATGTCCGAAAATGCTTCACCGGGCACCCCATTGATTGTGTCAATGGACGCAAGTTTCAGGTTCCCGCTTTTGGCATCGCCTTTCTCGCCGGCACCTTCGATGAAGACACCCTCCGGAAGACTGAATCTCCTGATGAAAAGCGGAGGCACAAACGTATCTTCCGGGCTCGGCTGGAAGTTGTTTTCGATGTTCCGCAAAAAACCGAAACCTTTATCCAATGTTTCCAGATGTCCTTTGACCGGTTTCAAGATATTGCTCCTGTTTGGCTATGCATCGTTTTTGTCTCCCTGGTTTGCTCTCAGAAACGCCATGATCAGACAGTTTCCGGTTTCTTGGCACTTTTCATGACCCCAAAGACCAGATATGCCAGAATGCCAAGTCCAATAGATGTTATAATAACCGACGTTAGGAAGGCCAATTGATAGGCAAATAGTTCCGCAACGCCCCGCTGAATGAGAAGATCGATCAGGGGTCCTGTTATCACTGTTCCTGCCAGGCCCCAGCTGAGAAACATGGTTGCATTGAACATGCCAAAGAAACGTCCACGTTCAAGAGGCGGGATTAGAACCGAGGCCAGGGCATAGGAAGATGTCATGATGATGACATCCGAAGCGCCCATCAAGACATTGCCAAATCCTGCCACATAGACGGTGGGTGCAAAACCAAAGATCAGCAGCGATGCCATTGCCAGGATCCCGCCGAGAAGCAGCGTTCTGCCATTGCCCAGCCTCGTATCCAACATGCCCGCACCCAAGCCGCTCAGAATCATTGCTACGGATCGGACGTTAATCAGATAACTCATCTCCTTGCTGGACAAGCCAAAGCCTGTCTCCAGGCTCAAGAATGGGGCGCGTAGCACAGCCATGGCATTTCTGCCAAAATTGACAAAGACCATTGCAGTCACAAAGACCACAAAGGCAGGTGCAGGATAATCCAGGTATCTACCTGCTACGTCTGTTGTCCCCAGCGCATCCTTTATGCCACCTTCCGGCACAAAAAGCATGGGCACGGTGGAAACCAGCATCGCCCCGGCAGCGACAAAAAAGAGAGCACCCTCATTACACCCCCACCCTTTATAAAAGGCACCCAGCCCATCATACAACACCCCACCGATCCATACACCGATAATACGGCCGACGCCACCCACGCTGGCGAGCTGGCCCTGAATGGTTGCACGGTCCTCTTCGGCATAGATATCGGATATGAGCGCGCTCCAGCCCACATTGGACATGGACCAGAATATCTCAATGATTGCCAGGCCAAAGATAATAACATAGCCTGCCATGTGTTTGCTTTCAGGCTGAATATGCGCATACCACAGGGCTACTGTACCTATTGCGGCCAGCAACTCACCCAGCACGATGAGCGTTCTCCTGAGCTGTAATCTATCGGAAACACGGCCCCACACCAGCCCCTGACAAGCAGAGCTTACTACCATAGGAATGGTGGCAAATAATGTCGTCTCCGTAACACTGAGACCCAGAAACTCTCTGATATAAACAGAAAGAAAGCTGTAAAAAAGCCCCCGGCGAAACATCGCCAGGATCTGAAAAGACGATATGCCCGCGAAGGTCGTATAGGCCTTCAGCATGCTACTCATGGTTTGGGGGCGTGCTCCTCCGGGGCCGGATCCTCTACTCCATCTCCACGCGACAGCGGATATAGCGATGCAGGGGGGTGCCGGCAATCGGATCGCGATGGGTGGCTTTGGCCAATCGATTTGCATTCGGCCCGTGTTTCTTGCCTTGATGAACCAGGCCAAATCCGTGGGGGATCATTATGTAGCCGGGCCGGGTGGTGGCATCAATCTCCAGTTCAACAACTTCCTCTCCCCCTTCGGTAATCACCCTCACGATCCGGCCGTCCTTCAGGTCTTGTTTGTCCGCATCATCAGGATGCATGATAAGGGTACAGGCCCTCCTGCCCTTATTCCATTCAGGGTCTCGCATCTGGGTATTGGCGTTGTTGTCAAAGTGGCGTCCGGAGGACAGGATGAACGGATACTGATCCTCGTCTTTCTTGAGCGCCTCTTGTTCCAGAACCGGATCAATTTCGTTAAGCCACGCTTTTACTTCGGGCACATCCAGATGGATCTGTCCGTCCGATGTGGGCAATTCAGGAAAGCGATCCGGGTCGAAGTTCTCGATATCTGCTTCTCCGGTATGCAATCCGCCGGGATTATCGATGATGGCTTGAAAGATGTCATCGCCAAGGGTGGGACCGGGTGTAAAGCCCACGCGAGCAGCACTTTCTTGAGCCCAGGGCGGTTGGGTCAGCAGCCGTCCCCACAGAGAAGCCAGGTGCACGGAACCCAGCGTTTTGCCCAGGGTTTTTGCCAGTATATAGGGCATCCTTCGACTGGCATCGGGATTGGCCTTCAGGTATTCCATCAACGCGGCCCCATACGTTAACCGGTCACCGCTATCGGCTGCTTCATATAGAGAATCGGGTATATCCGGAAGCAGTCCCAGACGATCGGCCAGCCGGGTGAAAATCTCTCCCCCTTCCAGCGGCTCGCCTTCCGGTTCAACAACCGGCCCGCGAAACTGCATAAACGTCCGGGGGAACCCGCCACCCGCGCCGCCATCCCACGATTCATACGCCGAACGCGCCGGAAGGACATAGTGAGAAAGGGCGGCACTTTCAGTCATGGCGATGTCTACGGTTACCAGCAATTCCAGTTTGTTGAACGCCGTCTCATATGCCGATGTATCGGCAAAGGACCTCAGGGGATTTGTTGCACTGACAATGACCGCCCGAAGCCGATCCGGATGATCGTTCAGGATCTCTTCGGGTATGACGTTTGGCGGGTAAAGGCCGGTAATGGGAGGAAAATCGGTAGCCACCGTTCGCCAGACGTCCGATTCCCGGGAGCTGGATCTCCTGCCCCCGCTACCGATACCAGGGGGTAGGCTGTTGCCCCCCTTTCTTGCGATCCGTCCGGTAATGGATAGGAATACATTTTCCAGGTAAGATATGAGGGTACTGTGCCGGGACATGAGGACACCCAGATCGCTGACATGACTGGACGTTCTCGTGGTGAACAGTCGACACACCTCTTTGACCTGATCGAAATCAAGCTCACACACCGCAATGGCCGCTCTGGCATCGAAATCTTCGAAGAGGGGGCGGATGTTTTCAAAATCGCTGACATGTTCATCCATATATGTTTGATCCTGCCAGCCCTCGTTTAGAATAATGGCAATCATCGCTTTGTATAAAAGCGCATCGGTGCCAGGTTTGATCGGCAGGTGAATATCGGCCAGGCGAGCCGTTTCCGATACGCGTGGATCGATGACCACCAGTATCTTGTCCGGGTTCTTGCCGAATTCCGGCCAGACCCGACGTGCCTGGGGTGAATGATGACTCATCATGGGGTTTTTCCCCACCATGAGTATCATATCCGTGTTTTCCATATCCGCAGACGTGTGGATGTTCTGATTGCCAAAGGTCTTTCCATCCGCCCAGTATCTGCCGGTAAGCTCCTGGGCAAGGGCATTGTAATAGTATTGAGATCCCATTGCCCGCAGCAGTCCCACGGAAAAAGCGCCCTGGGAAGGACAACCCAGTGTGCCGCCTCCCATTAGTGCCAGTGAACGGGGACCGTGCTCTTCGACAATACCTTTGAGTTTTTCAGCGATTTCTGCAATGGCCTGATCCCATGATAACCGTTCAAAGCTATCGCCAACCTTCTTCAGCGGATACAGCAGCCGGTCCGCATGGTGCTGATGGTAGCCAATGTTCAGGCCCTTTCGGCAAACATATCCCTCGCTTCGGAGGTTGTCCTTGTCCCCACGAGCTTTTACAATCTTGTTGTCTTCAATCGTGACTTCAAGACCGCAAAGATTACCGCACAGCACACAGTTCGTTTTTCTTGAGGTCATTTTCGATCCCTCCTGTAACCATTCTGAGGTTGTAAACCCACACGATGGGTGTGGATAGAGAATTACTTCCGGGTGACGGCTGTGCCCTAGTTCCGGCACTTACCCTCTTTACCCGTACTTACGCGGTTGACGTGTCACGCATTCCCTTGATGTCCATCTGAACTTCTTTCAGTTTTTCAGCGGTTAGCGGATATACCCACAGTAGCGGCATCGCTACAAACTTGAAGACTGCGGGAATTACCGAGTAAATACAGGCAAGCATGAACAGGGAAAATGCAGTATTGGTTGTGCTGCGAGGGTCCGCCAGGGAATCAAAACCAAAATACACGGCTAGGCTCAAACCTATGGTGACGCCCAGTGCGTATGCCGCTTTGCGAACCATCGACCAGATCGAAAAATATGCCCCGGCCCTGTGTTCACCTGTTGTTGCCGTATCGACATCGACCACATCGGCGGCCATGGACGAGGGCAGCGCCGAGAGTGCACCGATGGATGAACCTTTTAGACACATGATGACGATAAAGAAGAGGAATTTTCCGGTATCAATGCCTTCAAAATATCCCACGAGGAATTGATGCGTGTCGCCTGGCAGAAAACCCAGCAGGCGCGGAATCTGAAAGAGCGAAAACCATTCCGGCGGCGCGATAGCAATGAGGGGTATGAAAGATGACCACAGGGCGTACCAGCCGATGGCGCACATGGTAGCCTTATGTTTACCGATTTTCCGTGACAGCTTGAACCACAGAGGAATCGCTGCCATCTGACACAGGAAGTATGGTGCAAGGTACAGCCCGTAAAGGTCACCGGCGACCAACACATGCTTGACGAAAAAAAAGCTCAGGCTGTTGGTCATGGCCGCTCCCATGCTCGAAAACGCAAAAATGATCACGAGATAGACATAAGGGCGGTTTTTTACCACGACCTTCAATCCTTCAACAAGCCCGACGCGCTTTGCCGTGTGCTCGACGACCGGATACTCAGGCACCACGATCAGGGCGTTGGCAACGAGCAGGGGCATGAGAATGCACATGCCGGTGACCAGAATATAAACGGCATCGGTCGGTTTTGTATATCCAAAGAGCAGGATGACGGCCGGAATAAAGGCCGACAGGAGCGCACCGGCAACGTTGAACCCCTCACGCCAACTCATGATAAGCGTCCGCTCGTCGTAGTTGCGCGAAAGCTCTGCTCCCCAGGCACTATAGGGCAGATCCTTGATCGTTGAGCCCAGATAGAGCAGTGACATCGTAAGGAACATCCACAGATATCCGCTGGAGAAGGTCCAGGACATAAACGAGATATCTTTGAACCCATCCGGTGCGACAAACAATGCCCACATGCCGGCAGCGAAAATGGGTGTACCGATGAGAACAAAAGGCTTACGCCGCCCCCACCGGGTTCGCAGGCGATCCGAAAAAAATCCAATCAATGGATCCGTGATCACATCTGTAAAGCGAGACAGGGTGATCAGGATGGCCACCACCGAAAGTGACAACCCGAAACCATCGGCGTCGGCATAAATCACCGGAAGATACACAGCAATGGGCAGACCGGAAAGAGCAAGGGGTGCGGCCGGTGCT
>JAZFSW010000299.1:0-2846 GCA_036446375.1 Desulfobacterales bacterium
TCATGGGATGCCCCCCTATAAGCTGAAAGCAAAATAACACAAAGCCGGGACAACTCTGAATAGGTACGGGATATATTGAACATTCCCGGAAATTTGTCAAGAAATTGGGGCATCTCACCCGTAGAATCCCTATGGGTTTGATCTTGACATTGACCCACACTGTGACATTATAAGCGCCAGATGATAAGGCCTGATCGTTCTGTTGACGATATCGTGTGCTTCATTGTTCCAGCCGAGACGCGTGTACCCAACTCGTTTATGATGAGACATCTCCAGACATTCATTGATATCCGGAAAGGGGAAGGGAAACGCCTCGTTCTCCTGTTTACCTATTTCTTCTTTTTTGGCGCCACACTTACGGTAAGCAAAACTGCACGAGATGTCTATTTCCTGAATCGATTTGACGTATCCTACCTTCCCCTGATGTTTCTTGCCGCAGCCATTGCTGTTGCATTGACCGTGGTGGTCTACAACAGGATATCGATCCGCCTCGGTTTATTCCCTGCCATTTCCCTTAGCGGCATTGCCTTTGCAGTCACCCTCATAGTCATCCAGTCACGCCTTGAAGGTAGACTCATCCCTTTCCTCTATGTATGGGTCGACGTGGTTACCACCGTTATCAGTGCTCAATTCTGGGTGCTGGCAGGAATGGCCTTCAATTCACAGCAGACCAAGAGGCTTTTTAGCATTATCCTGGTTGGGGGTCCTGTGGCGAGGATAACCATTGGTGCGGGAATCACCCCCTTTGTGGACAGATTCGGCGCGGGCTATCTGCTGACGTTGGCTGCGGTCTTTATCCTTTGCTGTGTTCTGATGGCCTGGCTTACGGAGCAATCCATACCCCAGGATGAATGGGAGGAACTATCGGACGAGAGAACGGCGGACAAACCGAAGCTCTTTGATGGCTACATAAAAGCGATTGCCGTTGCGGCCGGTGCCACTGCCGTTACCACGGTGATTGTCGAATATCAGTTCCTGATGATCGCTAAAGATCATTTCCTGTCGGAAGAAGCACTGGCCGGCTTTTTCGGGCTATTCCAATCAATGACAGGGGCGGTGTCGCTTTTGACACAAATCTTCTTGACCGGATGGATTCTTAATCGGTTCGGCATCCTCAAGGGTATGCTGACCCTGCCGGTCGGGCTGGGTATAGGGTCCATAGCTATTCTCATCAACCCCGTGATCCTCAGTTCTTTGATAGCGCGGTTTTTCGAGCAGATAACAAAGTTCACCGTCAACAAAACCTCTTTTGAACTTCTGTGGGTCCCGGTGGCTCCTGATCGGAAACAGAATCATAGGCTGATTGTCGATGGCATCGTAAGAACCGGGTTGCAGGGCCTGACAGGGACCTTAATCTACATATTGGCCAGCAGGTGGCATATGCCCCATCTCCCATTGATGAGAGCCCTCAGCTTGATTGCACTGGGTGCCATTGGTGTCTGGGCCCTGACCGCTTCCCGTTTGAAGAAAGGATATGTTTCGGCGCTGATGAGAGCTATCGAAAAACGACGGCTTGATTTCGAACAGATGCGGCTTGATACCACCGACAGCCATATCGTGGAGACGATTGAAAAGGCGCTCATTAGCGATGATCAAGCCCGGCAGGTGTTTGTATTGGAGGCTATCGAAGGGCTGTCCCTGGCTCCCTGGAAAGATACCTTGAACCAGCTCTTCCAGGAGGGAAGCCCCGTCGTGCAGCAAAAGATACTCACGATGGCCGCCGATAGCCCTGGAATTCTATCCGATAAACAGATCCAGAGGAAGATTGAGCAGCGGAGCTCCCTATCCAAAGAGGCCGTCGTTGTTTCCGGTAAACGGGGCATGATAGATATGGTGCCCGGTCTGAGACGGATCCTTGAGACACCGGGAGAAGAAGCAGAACTTCGAGCAGCAGCAGCAGGCGCCATTCTGATGATGAATCAGGAACCCCTGGCGGTGGCACAATCCCTACTCGAGGACCTGCTGATCAGTGCAGATGAGTCCCGGAATGTCCTTGCTCTGGAGATGATGCTTCATATACCATCGCTGCCTGAGGATGATCGGCTTCGGAAGTGCCTGGAAAGCGATTCCATTCGAATATGCATGGCAGCGCTGGATATTGCTCAGAAGAGAAACGATATCGAACTCCTCCCTGGTATTATCCGCTGCATGAAGCATCCGAGAACGGCAACGACGGCTCGTGGTGTGCTGAAAACCTATCCGGCAGAAGATGTTGTAGCAGCCCTTTGCCACACCTGTCTTCAGCCGGAAATCCCGTCTCGAATGAAGATCGAGGTTGTCAGGACCCTGAAGGACTACCCTGGTCCATCAGCGTCGCTTTGCCTGGTTCAGATGCTGGCGCAGTCACCCCCGCGCGTTCAATCGGAAATCGCGACATCATTGCTCAGGATTGCCAGAGAGACCCCACTTCCTGTCGATACGCTGCACCGCATTGGCGTTGAAAGCGAGAGACTCGCCCGAGAGATCTATGCCCACTATGAGATGCTGGATATGGTGGGAACGGGTCGCGAAAGCCTGCTGATCAGGGATCTTTTTGAAAGTTACATTCAAGCATCAACCCCGATTCTGTTCACGCTACTCTTATTGCATAGGCCGGAAACGCCAGTGGAGACCTATCTGGCCTACGTTCAATCCGGAGACGCTGCCCAAATAGCCAATTTGCTGGAAATCCTCGAGAATATCCTGCCAAGAAGAGAGCGTAACTGGATCATTCCTTTGCTTGAACCGATGCCGGTGAGAGAACGTTGTCGGGCAGGCCAGAAGCTTTTCATCGATCTTCTCCGGGATCCGGACGATGCGTTGCTCCGGCTCACCCAATCATCCAACCAATGGCATGCAGCTGTAGC
>JAZFSW010000300.1:0-2054 GCA_036446375.1 Desulfobacterales bacterium
GCCCTGGTGCCCGGTTTCTGGTCCTTTGTATCCGGTCTTTGCCGTTGACTTTCAGGGGGTGCTATCATAGTTTGTCGATACATTCGGAACCGATACACTCGCTTCCATCGGGCGGTTCCGGGACAGAATTCATCCCTGAGAAAATAAACCTTGCAGAGTGGATAGATGTCACTATCGCACCATGATTCCCCGCCGAATCGGTTTCGCCATCGCATAAGGGCTGCTGTGGAGGAAACGATTGTTGCATACGATATGTTACAGGCCGGCGATTCGGTTCTTGTTGGCGTATCCGGGGGGGCCGATTCCGTGGCGCTACTCCATCTTCTTGTCGCGGCATCATCCGGGACATTGCCCATTCGCCTCGGCGTGGTCCATTTAGATCACAGCCTGCGTCACGCCGAATCGGATCGGGATGCGGAATTTGTCGCCTGCCTTGCCCTGGAACTGGGTCTGCCCTGTTACATATCCAAGCGGGATGTTCGGATGGTTCAGAAGGTGCAGAAAATCGGGCTGGAAGCTGCGGCAAGACAGGTCCGATATGCGTTGTTTTACAGCGTCGCCGATACCCATGGTTACACGAAAATTGCCACCGGACATCATCAGAATGACAATGCCGAATCCATTCTGATGGATCTTTTCCGCGGATGTGGTCCGCGAGGTATTTCCGGGATACCACCGGTAAGAGACGGAAGAATCATACGTCCCCTCATCGGACTGTCCCGGTCTGAGATCATCGGTTTTCTGAACGAAGAGGGGCTGGCCTACCGATCGGATGCCTCCAACCGGGACACACGATTCCTAAGAAACAAGATTCGTCATCAGCTGATCCCCTCTCTTGAAGCCACCTATAACCCCCGTATCGTTGACACGCTCAATCGGCTGGCAAGGATTGTGGGCTCAGAAGACGCGTGGTTCGAAGATCTCATCCGGCCGATCTTTGACGCTGCCGTCTTACCGGAGATGCCGGACAACCTGCTTGCGCTTTCGCTTGTCGCCATCGGCCGGCAGCATATCGTTATCCAGCGACGGATGATTCGAAAGGGGATCTTTCAGGTAAAAGGGGACTTAAATCGCATTACCCTGTCTCATATCGAAGCGGTGGTCCACCTGCTGGCCAAGGGGAGGGCCCACAGCAGTCTGGATCTTCCTGATCGTATTCGTGTATGTCTCAAAGAGGATTGCCTTGTTTTTTCCAAAGAAGAAACGCCGCTTCGATCCGCATCGGCCAGTCATCGATGGCACGAAAGGGTCGCGTTTTTCCACCAGTTGTCGGAACCCGGTGCGGTGTCACTGCCGGAAATAGAAGGACATCTCGTGTTTTCGGTTCTATCCTCCCAACAGGTCCCGAAACCCTTTCCTGCTGGACAAGGGGTTGGTTTTCTTGATATGGACAGGGTTGGTTTCCCTCTCACCGTGCGAAATGTTCGACGGGGTGATCGGTTTACCCCTCTGGGGATGAGTGGTTCTCAGAAGATCAGCACCTATTTCATCAACCATAAAATACCCCGAGTTCAGCGGGCGACATGTCCTGTCGTCACGGATCAGAATGGAACCATCATCTGGGTGGTGGGTCACCGGATCGACGATGGGTTCCGTGTCTCATCCTCAACCCGGTCCGTACTTAAAGGCGAACTTTTTCTTGCCTAACATTGCCGAATAGTAAATGATGGTTATACTAAAGCACCCCTAAACACAATCTATCAGGAGGTCGTATCCTTTGAGCCCGTTTTACAAGAATTTATCCCTTTGGCTGGTCATTACGTTGGTGATGATCATGATTTATAATCTGTTTAACACGCCGACCTTGTCTGAGGAACCCATCAGCTATTCTGAATTTCTCGCTATGGTGGATGATGAACGCATTGCTAACGTGATCATTCAGGGGCAGGAACTCTTTATAACGGATATCAATCGAAATCATTACACGGTATTTGCTCCCCAGGATGGCGATCTCATCAAGATCCTGAGACAGAGGGGCGTGGCCATTTCAGCAAAACCCCCATCTGATAATCCCTGGTATATGTCTATGCTCATTTCATGGCTTCCCATGATCC
>JAZFSW010000301.1:0-3565 GCA_036446375.1 Desulfobacterales bacterium
AGGAAAGACAGTCTCGCAACACAGATCTATCGGGATCTGTACCGGGAAGATAAGGATTTTGAGGATGTAGCCGGCCGGCTCAGGGATCTTGGTGTAACAATTTCCGAAGAGCCGGCGAAAGATGTCATTGAGGGAACCGTATTTTCAGAAGATATCTCCCGGAGCGATGAAGCCGATACGCTAAAGCCGGGCCAGACCCTGGGGCGGTACGAAGTTGTGAAAGAGCTTGGTCGGGGCGCCATGGGGATTGTCTACCTCTGCCAGGACCCCACCCTGGAACGATCGGTGGCGATAAAGACCTTCAAATTCAGCGAACTTGCCGATGAAGAAAAACTTGCTAAGATCAAAAGTGACTTCATCCGCGAAGCCAAACTGGCAGGGAAATTGAATCATCCCCATATTGTTACCATATTCGATGCCGGTGAGGATTGGGATCTATCCTATATCGCCATGGAGACGATTGCTGGAAAAGAACTTAAAGAAGATTGTAGTCCGGGAAACCTGTTGCCCATCGCAGAGGTCATCAAAACGATCACCACCCTTGCCGGGACACTGGATTACGCTCATAAAGGCGGGGTCATACACCGGGACATCAAGCCGGCCAATATAATGGTGACCGAAGAGGGGATCTTGAAAATCATGGATTTCGGCATCGCGCTGGTCAAAGGCGAAATCGCTGCCATTGCCGGGACACCCAGCTACATGGCGCCAGAGCAATTCAAGAAAGAAGCAGTGGATGGTCGAACGGATCTCTATGCACTGGGAATCATCTTCTATGAGCTGCTCACCGGTGGCAAGCCTTTCCAGGCAACGGATGTGGCTGCCCTAAAGGAGAAGATCATCAATCAACCGGTCTCAGACTTGATCCGAGAGAAGGTGCCGGGACCACCTGAAATCCATAATATTATTGAACGACTATTGGAAAAAGACAAAGAGAAACGCTTTGCAACCGGTGAGGAATTGGCGGGTGCTCTGGAGCAGATTGAAATTTCCGATGATGGTGCTTCAGCGCAGGAACCGGCCGGAGAAACAACCAAGGAAGGGGAGGCAACCGTTGTGTTTGACGAGACGGTTGCCGATATTGGCCAGAATACAACTGTAAAGGGAGAGGACCCGTAGTTATCTTTGCGTGAACCCTTCCCATAGGTCCTGTCGAAAAGAGAGGGCCGGCGGTCACGTGAATGTAAGCTCTGCCTTTACCGATCCTATCTCGATAATATCAAATTCATTGAGTTTCACAGACTGTTTTACAGCCTCGCCGTTTACTTTCGGCTTCGACATCCCTTCCACATAGCTCAGGAAATATCCGTTGGGTCGCATGCTGATGGTGGCTGCGGTTTTCCCAACGGTGAAGCCACTTACAACGATGTCCGATCCTGGATCCTTTCCGATCTTCGTCAATTTCTTCGAGATTTCCATTTCTCCCTCACGTCCGGAAAGAAAAGTCAACATAGCCCCCTTCTCCTCGGCTTTGCCGGTTCCAGCACCACCGCTCTTCTCCATCAAGGCCCGGTGTTGTTCGGTATCCATAACCATCGTCTTATCCATGAGAGATGCTGCTTCTTCGGGTTCGACCTCGCCGTCACCATAGGTGACAACCAGAGTATGCTTTGCGATGGCAATAACATCGTCCTTCCTGAGTTTGTGGGAGGCAACAAGTTTTTCGTTCACGAAGGTGCCGTTTGTGCTGCCAAGATCGGTTAACAGCAATACGTCATTGAGGTAGTCAATTTTGGCATGATGGCCGGACGCCCCTAGATTGTCGATAACGATATCATTGTCCGCGTGTCGTCCAATGGTTATCGATTTCTCTTTTTCACAATCGTATTCCCCGAGAGTTTTCTCTTGAAACATAAGCGTTAATTTCGGCATCGCAATATCTCTTCCTTCCTATTGATTTCAGTGGAAATCGAACCAATAACTGAAACGAATGCGTCCGTCGCATGACGGCTGTTATTTGTATGCGGTCATCTCTTTCCGGTAAAGAAGTCCTTAATCATATCCAGGATTGATACGACCACACCCATCCCCCGACCTCTGACAGATTTCACCCTTAGAACAATCGCTGTAATATTGTCATCACCGTCGCGCTCATTGGCAAGATCCACCAGCGTCTGGCAAGCCTTATCGGGTGGCTCTTTGCTTACGATATCGTGTATGTCATCGGGCGTTACCTTGTTGCTGAGACCGTCAGAGCAGATAACAAGGATATCTCCCTTGAAGTACTGAACCTCACAGGCATCCGGTTGAACCGTCTCATTGGTACCCATTGCCCGGGTGAGCATATGCCGATATCTCTCTTCAATCTCCGATATCCCATCCGGGTCGATCGCTTGCTGTTCGGCTATGACCGTGTGAAGGACATGGAGCGGCTCGATGGTTCCCTCATGCACGAGATAAATCGGGCTATCGCCGACATTTGCAGCAGTCAGACAATTGTCGCTAAAATGGATAGCCGACAGCGTAGCACCCATCCCCTTACGATTTTCATCCTCGGCAGCAGATTCATGGACCCGTTGATTGGCCAGATGAATTCCAGCAAGCAATTTGTTTGATGCCACAGAAAGTGTCTCATCGTAATCCGACGCGTCAGTTTCACCGGCATCCGGATCATCCTTCATATGACGGGCCATGGTCTCCACAACGATCTGACTGGCCACATCACCGGCGTTGTGCCCCCCCATGCCATCGGCAACGATGAAGAGTTTCTGTTGGTCATCAATCAGAAAAGAATCTTCGTTATTTGATCTCTTTTTACCTACATCCGAGATGCCTGCCGATATAATAGTTGCCATTAACGATCCGATCCTGTCTGACTGCCAGTTGCGATTCCAGCAATCATTCGCCCTCACCGATTGGTTCCATGGACGTTGAAAGAAATGCCTGCGATTTCTCTATATGCAGGAAAATGGGCTTTTCATTGCGCAACATATCAATAATACCCGGGCCATCTTCGATAGGATAAAAGAGGTTCACAATACCACGACTGTTCATCTGAGGTTCATGGCGCTCCGCCTGGAAATAGGCAATGGCTACCACCTCCTGTTTCTGATACAGATGCGCAATCATATGTCTATCTCTGGTAGCCATCGAATTGAGAAAACCATACTTATACTCGGTTATCTCAAAAGTCTTAGAATCCATCGGTGATCTCCTTTCCAATGTGGAAACGTCCGGGCAGTCACATGATCGGCTGCATCAGGAGTGGCACCGATAGGGCCCAGTCTACGCTTGGCAATGCGTAGCGTACCATTTATATCGGCATCAATCCAGATATTTCTTGGTAGGGGCCTATCGCTATCCACTCCATTCGCTGCGCTATAGTGCTTGGTGATCTGTTGGGCATACCCTATGTATGCCCTCATGTCAGGCCAACCACCATTTCTTGTGTATGAAGACTTCCACTGTGTATGCTTCCACGACAGCTCTCTTTGAGGCCGGATACTCACTGGCGTTTCGATCTGTGTGGTCCGGCAAGCGCTGGCACCCGGGGTGTTTCCAGGGCCGATTGCCCAATTCCATGTTGACCCGCAGTTGTATTTATGTCTATAAATATCTCGGTTAA
>JAZFSW010000302.1:0-5681 GCA_036446375.1 Desulfobacterales bacterium
GTCATGTATTTCACGGTAACATTATCGGTGGCCTCATACGTGGTGGTCAGTTGAATTCCGCTGCCGTCAAAATCAAAGAACCCGGGCTGATCGAAATTGATCTTCCAGGGATCGTCGGCACTCGGATTGTTATCGGTCATCTTCCATAGCGGATGGGGAAGCTCACCACTCCGATTCCATGACTTGTCTGACTGCCGATACCAGGTAACGCCATTGGTATTCAATGTGCGCACCAAGGTCGGCTCGGTATCACCGGGATAGGTGTACCAGATGTCCTTGGTCGCTTCACTGTATTGGTCCGGACGGATGCCGGCCCCGATGTCGTTCTGGGCATTGGAATACCAGTAGCGGGCATAAAACTCCAACTTGCTGGTGGGATGATAGAGCAATAGCAGGTCAGCGGTCTGCCCGTCATAGCCGCCAGGGTGGTTATCATAATAGAAATTGTGTTGGTCTCCGTCCCACTCCCAGGCACGAAGCCGGACGCGGAACATCAGTTTATCCTCGACGATCGGACCGCCGCCGGCAAATAGCCACGTGGAGCCCTGTGCACCCAGAACCATCTTCGCCTGACCGGTATATTCCTTCGTGGGACGGGTATATAGGATTTGTATCAGACCACCGATGGTGTTTCTCCCAAAGAGGGTAGACTGGGGCCCCCGAATCGCCTCGATGCGAGCCACATCAAAAAGATCACCCAGAGCGCCTTGCTCGGTGCTGTAGAATCCATCCTCATATATCCCCACACCCGGATCCATGCCCAACTGGTTCAAGTCCCGGCCAACACCGCGCATGTAAATCTTATTTCCGGTAAACTGGGTGCTGGGCATCCGCATCTGAAGATCTTCGATACCGTTGATTGCCTCCTGATCCAGTGCCGAGTTGTCCCATGCCGATACGGCCACCGGCGTGTCTTGAGCGCTGGTTTCGCGGCGCTCTGCCGTTACGATGATCTCATCGAGGGTAAATTCCGCCTTTGGCTCATCCTTCTTCTCGTCTTGAGCATACACAGCGGGAAAGCCGCCAACAACCAGGCCGATCCCGATCAATACTATGCCCAACCTCATCCAATGTCCCTTCATCTCATCTCCTTTTCCTCATCAAAAACAATACACAGTTCTGGTTAATACCGGGATGCCGGTATTCAGCGCTACAAGGCCCCTATATGAAACGACACTCAAAAAGGACCCAAGGACTCAAGTGTTTGATTAATCACCATCGATATCGGGATCGGCTTTCTTGATTTACGTGCCAGGCCTTTCCGATACCGATCCCGATCCCGATTTCGGTTTGGATTGTCCTTAATATGAAACCAAGTGTCCTCTTCGATCAGACCGGCACTCCCGCTTTCAGCGGGACCTCTTGCTTTTCTCGGTGGCCCTGCTTGTCTGAAGCTAGGTTTCCATCTCTCACAGAGGGCCCTGGCAGCCACATTGCTTTGTGCACAAAGCTCCCTACTACCATGTGAATACGCATACCAGCCTATCACTACGCGGATTACGATCTTAGGCAAGTTCCCTACCTCTACTCGACATACTTGTCAAGCATAAAGCGACGCCATACGTACAGTATGAGTGTTCATTCCTACGCTGTGGCAATATTTGAAGGCTGTCTTTGCCTGTGCACAGACAGAGTCGCTGCGACTCGTTGAGATGCAAGGCAAGATCTTGTGCAAGGAATTGTGCCAGGGGGGCTGGCAGAGAGATAGAAATACGAGGTACAAACAGCAAAGCCTGACCGATGATACCTCGGTCAGGCTCTTGAACTTACTAACACACAGTAGGGCTTAGCGGTACCTGGACTTCGGGTGTTTTACGGATTCCAGATCATCCAGAACGGCGATGGCATCTTCTGCCTGGAGCCGGTGTTTTTTTATCTGGGATGCTGCAGTGAAGGCCTTCCTGGAAGTCTTCCAGTCTTTAAGATCCCAAGCGGCGAACCCTTTCAAGACGAGGGCTTCTCCATTCTTGCGATCCAGCTTAATGGCCTGGTCCAGCGCAACAATGGCTGCTTTAACCCGGAGGGCGTCATAGAGCAATTTTCCCTTTTCGAGATATAGCTTTGTCGTTGGCTTTTCGGCAATGATTTTGTCAAGGTGGTCAACGGCCTTTTCAACGCGCAATGCCCTGGCATAGGCCTCAACCAGTTGGAGGCGCTTTTCTACTTTCGTCGGTGCGCCCTCGCTCTTATAGGCCTTTTCAAGGTTCTGGGCCGATCTGAGGGGCGCATTCAAGTAAGCAAAAAGGTCGGCCAGATCTTCCCAGTTCTTGGCTTTTTTCGGCGTCTTTATGAAGTAGGAGATTTCAAGTGCACCGGCACCGCCTTTGTAGTCTTCCTTATTGAGACGCATCTGCGCCAGCAGTCGCCAGTAATCCGCGTTCAGGGGAACCATGGCCAGGAACTGCCGGATATAGCCTTCCGCTTCATCCATCTGCTCAAGCTCCATGCAGATGTTGATAATCATCTGGTACCACTCCGCTTTTGGATCCCCGGGCAAAGCGATCAGCCGCTTCAATATGCGTTTGGCTTCGTCGAAGTTTTCAACCTGATACCAGCAGATAGCCGCCTGGTGGAGAAACTTCGCATCCTTTTTCTCCTTCACTTCGTAAAGCCTCTCAAACAGCGGAGCCGCCTCGGTAAACATCTCCGTTTCATAGGTGGTAATCGCATAGTTGAGCAGCATGTTCTCATCACTTGGATCGGCCTCATATCCCGTCTTGAAGACTTTCTGTGCCTCTACGAGATTCTCTTCGGCATAGTAGGTGTGTCCGAGCATGAGGTATAGAACCGTTGGGATCATTTCAGGTTGATCTGGATTCGCCGAATTCTTCAACCTGAGAGCGGCAAGAAAGTCCATCAGGATTTGTCTGCCACCGGCATAATCTTCAACCTTGATCGCCTCCTGAGCAGTGTAGAGGGCCGTTTGTGCCTCTTTGGTCAGCTTCTCGGGTTCTTTTTCCTGCGCTCCTGATGGGGGTTGTGCCTGATCATCCCTTTTCCCATGAATATCTCGCACCTTCTGGGCGTTTACAGGCGGAGGAACGCTGAACAACACACCGGATACAAATGTAAAAACCAGGAATGCGGTCAACAGAACAATCGTTCGGGATCTTTGCATAGGCAATAGTTTCATTTTATCAATTTAAACTTCAAAGGTGCAATAATGATGACGTCAACGGCCTTGCCATCTTTGATGGCCGGTTTGAACCGCCACCGCAATATCGCCTTGAGGGCACTGTTATCAAAAACATCCGGCGGCACCGCTTTCACGACCGATGGTTCGACAACCCTTCCCTCCTTGGTTACGATAAATCGTAGGGTTACCTTGCCCTGGATATTCTTTCGTTTTGCAGCAAAGGGATAGAGCGGATCGATCTTTCGAATGATACGGGGGGGCTGGTCCACTTCAGATAGGGTGAAAGCCGTCCGAAACATACCGGCACTTAGGGACTGCTGTGGAAACGCTGCGATCTGTAGTCCGCCGAGATCACCGCCGCCCATGGAAAAATCGAACTTCGGCATGTCGATCCTGGGCTTCTTGGCAGCCTTCTTTTTCTCCTTGTCTTGCTTGATCTTTTTCGGCTTCCTTATCTTCTTCTTGTCCTTGAACGGATCCGGCGGCTTGGGGGGCTTGTGGGCCGTCAGGAGCATGGAGTCATCAAATTTGCCCCCTTGAAAACTCCGTTGAATCTGGGTCAGCAGCGGCAACCCCATAAAGAGGATACCATTGACGACCACCGCAACAATAATGCCAAGGGGAATGCCATGCCAACGCGTCTTTGCTGAATCCATTAGGGCTTCCTCGCTGCCACGCTGACGTTCTTGATGCCGGCTGCCCTGCAGGCAGCGAGTACCTGAAGAACGATACCGCTCATGCTCTCTGCATCGGCTGCGATAACCACGTTGCCCTGTGGGCTCTCAGCAAGGAATCGCTCCATATAGGACCGAACCGAACGAATATCAAGTAAACGTTTTTCTACATGTATGGAGCCGTCTTTGGTTATCCCCAGAATCAGATTGGCTTTTACCCTCGATTCCGCCGATGCCGCAATCGGCCGTTGGATTTCCACCCCCGACTCTTTAACAAAACTGGTGGTCACGAGAAAAAAGATCAGGAGAATAAATATCATGTCAATGAGGGGTGCCATCGGGGGCTCCTTGGCCCCGCTATCCCGGTTTTGACTTATCGAAAGTTTCTTCATATAGAGCTTTCCTATTCCTCAGTGCCGTTTCCCACCTGTTCAGCTCCGGCAAGGCCCATGCAGAATCGCTTCATCTCGGTCAATAGCAGTTCCGATCTACGGGTAAGATAGCCGGCCAGAAACAAGCCGGGTACCGCCACAACCAACCCGGTCTGGGTGGTAATCAGCGCCTCGGAAATACCGGAAGCCAGTGCCCGGGCATTTCCGGTACCGAATTCGGCAATGACCTCAAAGGTCTTGATCATCCCGCCAACGGTTCCCAGGAGCCCGAGAAGGGGTGCAATGGCGGCAAGCAGCGCAATCGTGCCCACAGACCGTTTCACGAAATCTTCCTGGTGAACTCTGAGGTTCTCAAGAACGCTCTGATTCAGATCATGGTCTTCGGTTCGATCCTTGAGAAAACCCTCGACAATTATCTGCTGCCACGGGGCTGCTGAAAACTTGTCGGTTCCCATGGTCTGGAGGCAGTCCTGAAGCGACGCTTCCCCCTCGTTGAAGGTATACATGTCTTTGAGCTTTTTTGTGATGAGAAACCACATCCAGAGGGATAAAATCACCAGGGGGTACATCACCCAGCCGCCGATCCTGATCTGCTCCAATGTGGCCTCGATTAGATCGTAAAACACATCAGGCCTCCGCAGCTCGCTCGTTCTTTATGAGTGTAACGGCAAAACCGATGCCCTTGGCTTCCATATCGAGGACAATCTTATCCACCAGCCTTTCAAGAAAATGGTGAAGCAGCATTATGGGAACCGCCACGATCAACCCGAACTGGGTGGTTAGGAGCGCCTCGGAAATACCGCCGGACATCATCCGCGGATCTCCGGTCCCTACCATGGTGATCACATGAAAGGTATTGATCATACCGGTAACAGTCCCGAGCAGCCCGAGCAACGGCGCAATCGCGGCCAGTACGGCAAGTGTCGGTAAGAACCGCTGAAGCTTCGGCATTTGCTTTAACATCGCTTCCTGGAGCGCATTTTCCAGAACATCCTGCGTGGCACCGACATTTTCCATCACCCTGTCGAGCATAACGCAGGTGGGTATACGGCTCTTTGTGCTGCAGTATTCCCTTGCCTCCGCATACATACCCTGGGTAGCCATTTCTTTTATTTTGTCCATGATTTTATCGGAAGCCGTGCCCATCATCAACAGAACACCCATCCGTTCCAGACCAAGGATAATCGCCACAAGACCCACGATAAGAATCGGCCACATCAAAGCGCCGCCCTTCTCGAACTTATCCCGCAGATCCTCTCTTGACGACAATTGAGCAAAGGCCGCACCCCCGGAGGGGTCGATCGGTACAATCGTCGACTCGTTGTCGAAATAGCGCTTAATAGCACTTTTCATGGAGCTGGGAACGTCACCGGTCACGGCGATTAAACGATCCCCACTGGGCTCAGGCTGAAGGAATCCGACGGAGCCATCTGCCATACGATAGTAAACCGTGAACCGGCCCACACGAATGATTTCACC
>JAZFSW010000303.1:0-2560 GCA_036446375.1 Desulfobacterales bacterium
GTAAAAAGTCAGATGTCATCATCATCTGTCATTCCCGCGAAGGCGGGACACAGAGTGACACGTAGTGAAGTTTTCGATTGCTTCTGGACTCCCGCCTTCGCGGGAGTGACGGTATTTCGGACTTTTTACGGGACCGTCAAAGTTGAGGATTGCGCTTTCAGCGCAGAGCATTTGTATGATTGGTGGAGCAAAGCGACCCATTAACTTTAGGCACTTTAGCTCACTTTAGTCACTCCACACTTGCCGCTGGGGCAAGAACGGCCCCTTTCAGGGGCAAACCAATGCCTGGTCCTTTGCGCCAGGATGCTTTACGCTGGCCGAAGAAGAGGTGGCTACCGGCAGGCTGTCTGCACCTGACGGTCGAAAAGTCAGGGGACCGAAACGGCAGCACACGCCTGAACAAGATTTGGCAATGGGTCACATGTTCCTGCGGTACTGCCCCCCCACCCGGTACAAGGCCTGGGTGATGTCCCCCAGAGAGCAGACCCTGACCGTGTCCATTAACTCGGTAAAGATATTGCCACTGTTTAACGCGACCTGTTGAAGGCGATCCAGGGCCGCGGGTGCGGCCTTTTCGTTGCAGCTCTTGAAATCCGCCAGACGCGTGAGCTGGGATTGCTTCTCGTCGTCAAATGCCCGGACCAGATCGACAGCGGCAGCTGTCTTTTCCATATTGTCATCCGGATCGCAGAAGGTGTTGACCCCTATGATGGGGAGATCTCCGGCGTGTTTCAAGGTTTCATAATGGATCGATTCCTCCTGGATCTTGCTGCGCTGATAGCCGGTTTCCATTGCGCCAAGAACACCCCCTCGCTGGGTAAGCCGATCAAATTCCATTAAGACCGCATTTTCCACCAGCTGCGTCAGCTCTTCCACGATGAAACTGCCCTGATTCATATTTTCATTTCTGGTAAGCCCCCATTCCCTGTTTATGATCAGTTGGATGGCAAGCGCCCGGCGTACCGACTCGGCACCCGGTGTGGTGATCGCCTCATCATAGGCGTTGGTATGAAGGCTGTTGCAGTTGTCATAAATCGCACAGAGGGCCTGCAGTGTGGTGCGGATATCATTGAACTGAATGTCCTGGCTGTGCAGGGACCGGCCGGAGGTCTGGACATGGTATTTCAACATCTGGGAACGCGCGTTTCCCCCGTACCGGTGCTTCATGGCAATCGACCATATGCGTCTTGCCACTCGTCCAATGACTGTGTACTCGATATCCATGCCGTTTGAAAAGAAGAAGGAAAAATTCGGTGCAAAATCATCTATCGGCATGCCGCGGGACAGGTAATATTCCACATAGGTAAAGCCGTTTGCCAGGGTCAGCGCAAGCTGGGTGATGGGATTGGCGCCGGCCTCTGCAATATGATAGCCGGAGATGGATACGGAATAGAAATTACGGACGTTATTTTCAATGAAAAATTCCTGAACATCGCCCATCATTTTCAGAGCAAATTCGATGGAAAAGATACAGGTATTCTGGCCCTGATCTTCCTTTAAGATGTCTGCCTGAACCGTGCCGCGAACTGTGGACAACACCCGGGAGCGGATGGTGTCTAACACTTCAGAGCCCGGCTCTTTGCCGTGTTGTGCTTTGAATGCATCCACCTGCTGATCGATGGCGGCATTTAGAAACATCGCGAGGAGTATCGGCGCCGGACCGTTGATTGTCATGGAAACGGATGTGGCCGGATCCGAGAGGTCGAACCCATCATAGAGGCGTTTGATGTCATCCAGCGAGCAGATGCTCACGCCCGCGGTTCCCACCTTCCCGTAGATATCCGGGCGCCTGTCCGGATCGCAGCCATACAGGGTCACCGAATCAAAGGCCGTTGACAATCGTTTGGCCTTGCTGTCCGCCGATAAGAGCTTGAAGCGCCGGTTTGTCTGGGCCGGCCCCCCTTCACCGGCAAACATCCGGGTGGGTGCTTCATCCCCCCGTTTTACCGGGAATACACCTGCGGTGTATGGAAAGTATCCCGGCAGGTGCTCCAGGCGAAGGAACCGGTATATGCGGCCGGGGTCCTCGAATGTCGGTAAGACGATCTTCCGAATTTTCGTATCCGATAGCGATGTACTGTAAAGGGGTATTTTCACCTCACGATCGCGCACCCGGTAGACCAGTTCATCCCGATCATAAGATGCTTTGATGTCTTCCCACATATCCAAGAGGGTTGATGTGTCGCTGTCGATGGCATCTTCGGCGTCGGCAATGGCCTTCTGCATATCATCGGCGGTTGTTTCATGCCTCTGGTCGTTGATGATGTCTGCGGCTTTCTTCAGATGCCACAGGTTCCGGACCGCATCGGCCTGCGTCTTGGTGTGCTGGTGGTAGTCGCGCACGGTATCTGCGATGTCGGAAAGATAGGGTATGCGCTCCAGTGGAATAATGATCGTCTTGGATGTTGAGGCCTTTCCTTCCGGTTTTGACAGACGGGAGTCGAAAGCGATACCGGTCTTAGCGCGCAGGGCATCCAAAAGGGCATGATACAGCGATGTTACCCCATCATCATTGAATTTGGAGGCAATGGTGCCGAAAACCGGCATCGCTTCAAGGGGT
>JAZFSW010000304.1:0-3193 GCA_036446375.1 Desulfobacterales bacterium
CGCATCCTGCGATCTGCAGTGCGATCACTGTGGGGGGAAGATCCTCGATGCCATGACCCCGACGATAACCCCGGAGGCCCTGGTTGAGACCTGCCAATCCCTTGAACGCAGGGGAAACCATGGGGTCCTTATCAGCGGCGGCTGCTCGGAGGATGGCGATCTCCCTTTGGCTGAATTTGCCCCGGCGATCAGGCAGATAAAAGACACCACCGGTCTGATGGTTTCGATCCACAGTGGATGCCTCACAGATCAGGACGCCGTGGCGCTGAAAGAGGCCGGGGTGGATCAGGCCCTCATCGATGTGGTCGGTGACGAAGAGACATTCAGGAAGGTGTACCATGTCTCCTTCGGTCTTTCATCGATACTGTCCAGTATGGCATCGCTGCAGAAGGCCGGACTGCCCATGATCCCGCACATTGTTTGTGGTCTGGACTACGGCCATATCAAAGGGGAGAAAAACGCCGTTGATATGATTTCCCGGTTCACGGTCCAACACGTCGTCATCGTCTCTCTTATGGGAATCCCCGGCACCCCGATGGGCAAGGTTATCCCGCCCAAAGCCCAGGCAGTGGCCGATATCATTGTTGAGACGCGGCTGAAGATGCCCGATGTGTTCATCAGTCTCGGTTGCGCCCGGCAAAGGGGAAACACCGAAATGGAGGTGCTGGCTATCGATGCCGGTGTGAACCGGATGGCGATTCCTTCCGATGAAGCAATTGAGCGTGCCCTCTACTATGAACTGGATATCTCATACCAGAAAACCTGTTGCTCGGTATCTGATGTATTGTCGAGGCCAGCATGGTAAGGATTGTTGGAAGAAAGGTCTTGCCACGAAGGCACAAAGGCACAAAGATAAGAGATCGGGAAACGGTTGCGGTTGCGCTGCTCGGCTCGCCATAAGCATTTGGGTTCCGAGCCAGTTCACTCTAAGCCCGGGTGTTAGAAGATCGGCGTTGCTCTTCAGCCGTAACCGATCCACGAAGTACGGCACGAGTCGCGCAACCCCAACCGTCTTGCGACGACTTCGTGTCTTCGTGTCTTTGTGGCTATCTCTTCTGCTATGGATTAAGAAATGGATTGTTCTGAAAATGCAACAATGGAAAGTCCGGAATATGTGCGGTTGAGTCTTGCTGCGGCGATGACACTGGGATTCAAATCCGGGCTGTTCTATCGTGATGCGCAGCTTCACTGCATGAACCTGCTTCTGACCTATGAAAGTGGGTGCGCCGCCTGTTGCGCGTATTGTGGTCTGGCGGGTAGGGGAAAGACGGATGACCGGGGAAAGCGGTTTATCCGGGTTCAATGGCCGGCGTATCACCTGGACCGGATTATTGATGCCATATCTGAAAGCCGGGAGGCGGTAAAACGGGTATGTATTTCAATGATCACCCGCAACCGGGCCGCAAAGGACACGAAAGACATATGTGCCCATGTGAGATCACAGCTGGACATTCCGGTATCTCTGCTGGTTTCTCCTACGGTGCTGGGGCCGAACGATCTTCTTGATTTCAGACGAGCCGGAGCGGACAAGATAGGTGTTGCCATCGATCTGGCCACCCCGCTGTTGTTCGATAAATATCGGGGGAGTGGTGTGAAGGGACCCCACCAGTGGGAAATCTACTGGGATTGCCTTTCCAGAGCCATCGATATCTTCGGTAAGGACAATGCCGGCGTCCATTTGATGGTCGGTATGGGCGAGACCGAAAAGGAGATGTGTGCCACCATTCAGAAGGTAAGTGACATGGGGGGAAGAACCCATCTGTTCTCCTTTTTTCCAGAAAGCAATTCCATGATGGCAGATCATCGGCGACCAGCCTTACCCCGGTACCGTAGGATTCAACTCGCCAGGCATATCATTGACGCCGGATACGGTCACGAAGAAGAATTTTCCTATCATGACAACGGACGTATCCGGGATCTGGGTCTCACGCAGAAAGCGTGTAGTGAGATCATCGATTCCGGGGAGCCGTTTCAAACGAGCGGATGTGAGGGAGAAGATGGGCAGGTGGCCTGCAATCGTCCCTTTGCCAACTCCAGACCAGGGCCTCATCTGCGCAATTACCCCTTTGCCCCCAGCGATGAAGATATGGATCTGATTCGGCGGCAGATTGGATTCTAGTAGGTTGGCCACAAAGGCACGAAGACACAAAGGTTACAGTATGGTCTGAGAGGGTCTTCTTTCATTCCCTTAGTGCCTTTGTGCCTTAGTGGCAGAACTGCCCTATGGTAGGATCTTTGCTGCGGTGGCTTCTAGGATTGTCTTTGATTCTTCCACGATCCCATCGATGAGTTCCTTGCATGTGGGGATGTCATGGATCAAGCCGCATACCTGGCCAAAGGTGAGAGATCCCCACTCGATATCGCCTTCCACGTAGGCTTTTCTTATTTTTCCGACGCCGGCTTTCATGATCTCCCAGGGATCGGCGTTGTTATTTGCCATCTCTATCAGATTGTCAGAGAATTTGTTTTTGATTACACGACAACGTACACCGGTAAAATTGTCTGTGACGATGGTTTCCTCTTCGGTTTTTGTCAGAAGATGCTCCTTGACATGCATGGGAACCGGTGCCTCCTGGGTGACGATGAACCGGCTCCCCATTGACACCGCCTCGGCGCCCAGGGAAAAAGCGGCGACCAGTCCTTTGGCATCGGCGATTCCGCCTGCGGCAATAACAGGTATCTTTAACTTGTCTGCCGCCAGATGAGTGAGTATGGATGTGGTCACAAAACCGGTGTGTCCTCCTGCCTCCGTGCCTTGGACGATAACGCCATCGGCACCTTCCTCTTCTGCGCGGATTGCATGCTTTACAGCACCCACTGTCGGGATATTAAGGATACCATTGGGCTTTGTCCGTTCGATAACCCTATGGGCCGTGCGCTTCACATAACTTGCCACACGAACATTTTCCTCTACAATTACATCCAATATCCCCTCGATTTCAGGGTTGTTGGTGAGAAAGTTCACCCCGAAAGGTTTGTCTGTCATCTTCTTAATGGTCCGAATACTTGCTCTGAGTTCATCCGGTCCCATGAATGCGGCCCCTAAAATGCCCAATCCTCCTGCGTTGGAAACCGCTGCCACCAGAGGAGGAAACGAGACCCAGGACATTGCGCCCTGGATGATCGGATGTTTTATTCCCATGAGTTCTGTTATGCGTGTCTTCATACCCTCGTCATT
The DNA here is from genome assembly GCA_036446375.1 of Desulfobacterales bacterium. GTDB lineage: Bacteria > Desulfobacterota > Desulfobacteria > Desulfobacterales > JAZFSW01 > JAZFSW01. Next base: position 3,179 of record JAZFSW010000304.1, read on the forward strand.
CTCCTATACGACCGC
>JAZFSW010000305.1:0-3878 GCA_036446375.1 Desulfobacterales bacterium
GCATCCTCCTGGACGGACTGATCTCCCCGATTCTTGTCCGGCCGGCGGGCGGCCATTTCGAGCTGATCGCCGGAGAGCGACGGGTCAGGGCTATGCGGGAGTATACGGATTGGCAGGCGATCGAGGCGAAGATCATAGAGATTGACGATCTGGGTTCACGACGGATATCCGCCGCCGAAAATATCCAGCGGGAAGATCTCACCGTTTTCGAGATGATCGAAGCCATTGTGGCAATCGTTGATGCGGAACTTTTCGATGACCCGGAGTATGCTTTGATGGGTGACAATTCTGTCGTCCGGGTAAAGACATTATTGGGGAAATTGCATTCAGTAACCAACAGCAAAGATCGAGGCTCTCAGATTTCCCATGAGGGGGAATTGCTGTTGAATAGATTTATTCAACAGCTTGAGAAGATCTTTGAAAAGCTGCCTAAGCCGTTGGAATGGCAATCTTTTTATAACAACGACCTGAATTTGCTAGTGCAGGCTCCTCAGGAGGTCCGGGATGCTTCGGTTCAGCATGAACTAAACAAATCACAGACCCGGGCGCTTGAGAAGCTGCACAGCGTTTCAGAGGATCAATTCAGAGCATTTGTGACAGAAGCAACCCCATCCCGGGGGAGCGAGAATCGGCTTGATGGGCCACCACGAAGAAAAAGAAGATTGAGAGACTTCAGTGGGGCAGAGATAGAAGCGATTGCTGAAAAAGAAATCAGGAAACAAACGCTGGCCGAACAGGCGCGATCAAGGGAGACCGTTCGTCGCAGGTCGAAAGAGAAAGCCTTGTTAATGAATCGGCTGGGCATCCCCACCGAGATCATCGCGTCGAATCTGGGAATCAACTGGAGAACAGCGAAAAAACATGGTCAGGATCGCGTACTGTTCGGGGCCATTCAAAAAGCGCTGGCAAACGGGCTAGCTGTTCCTGAAGTTGCCGAGAAACATGCTGTTCCGGAACCTCTGGTCTGGTCCGTGGCCCTTGAAGGTAAAGATGATCGGGATCGTTTCGATGCCCTGGGTTGGAAAATACGAACAACGGACTACTGGTATTGGAACAACTGCGACCAGCGATTCGGGGATGACTGGCCGGGACGTATCCCCGCACAGATGATCGGACATATCCTCTATTATTTCTCCGATCAGGGCGACCTGGTTTTCGACCCTATGTCCGGTGGAGGTGTTGTCCCCGATACGTGTTTGCCTTTCAACCGGAAGTGCCGGAGCTTCGACATGGAAGACAGGCTGGATCTACGGCCTGAAATCGAAACCCACTTCTGGGATGGAAGCAATCTGAAATGGCCGATAGGGGGTAAGGACAAGCCGGATCTTGTTATTTTCGATCCACCCTATTTCAGCAAGAAGTCGGGAGACTACGATTCGAGGGCCATATCCGGCATGTCGAGAGGATCGTATCTGGATTTCATGAAAGCCTTCCTTTCACTGACGCATCGATACACCAGCCCGACATGCCGAATCGCGTTGATCAATGCGGATTGGCGGGATTTCCAACGGACTTCCGCCAGAGATGAGCTGCGGGAAAATGCCATCCTGATAAGGGAATATCTCGAGATTCTTGACGCAAGCGGCTGGCAGGAAACCCACATCATTCAAGCCCCGCTATCGTCAGAGCGGTTTACCGGCAATATGGTCAAGGCAATGCAAAAAAGGAGAACCCTCGGGGTCATCAGTCGGTATGTGATTGTGGCACGGAAATTGGGAAAAGAAGAGAGAGCCAAACTGCGTGAGTTTGGCATGAGTGGCGCTGCAGACACCGCTTGACAGCATCGCATGGCTGCAACACAATGCAGAGAAATGCGACACAAGGAGGTGATTTCAATGCCTTTGAGTCTAAGAATACCCGCTGAAAAGGAAAAGATGATTGTTAGGGCTGCCGAAAGAGCCGGAAAGACAAAATCGGCATATATCATCGAGGCCATTGACGAGAAACTGGGTCTGGGCAATGATTATGGCCGGACCGTTCGAGAAATGGCCGGCTGGCTGTCACATGATGAAGCTGGAGAATTGCGGGAGTCAATGGAAGTATTCAACAGAATCGATGAGGAAGACTGGGTTTGAAGCTGGTCATGTTGGATTTCGAATGTCAACGGCAGGTTTCCTGCCTGATCGGGCCTATAGATTGGTGAGCCATTCAATCTGAATCGAATCTGCCTTTTCCAGTGGCTCGAATTCCGGATCACCGGTCAGCAAAGGGCAATTGACTGTCTTCGCCAGGGCGGCTGCAAATGAATCGGCGTAGGATATAGGAAAGAATGCTTTGAAAGAACAGGCTCTCTTGAGGAGGTTTTCATCGATTTGTTTAATAATATTGATCGGTAACGCCTTGATTCGTGCATAAGTCAGATCCGCTAGATGCTGGCCCTTCTCACGTAATGCAATATAGTACACCTCACCGAGGTGAATAGCATGAAGATACAGAGCAACCCGATCCTTCTGAGCATCGAAGAGGAGGGCCTCGATTCTGTCTGCAAAGGTTTCGTTTTCCAGGAATCCAATTACGGCGTAACTATCCAACACGTAGCTACTTTCCCTTGGCATTGCCCACAGTCTCCCTTTCCTTTTCCTCTTGCTTCGTCTTCCGGAGGGCCTTCAGGAGGCCAGATCCCCGCAACATTCCCCTCGCCGTCTGAATCGGATCGTCAGTTTCGGGAACCATCAAGATGCCGTCTTCCTGCTCGATCCAGCGAATTGAGGTGGCGGGGGCAATGGCGTATTTCTTACGCAACTGCTTGGGGATTACCACCTGCCCTTTTGATGTAACTCGTGATGTGATCGCTTCCATTTTACCTTCCTTTGATGATTGTCTTTCTTCAGGGATTAACAGAAATGTAAGAATCTGTCAAGTGTCATTTCTTACCCGTAGGCTCTTCTTGGCCCATTGGCGCCTTTGCGAAAGATTCCCGGCAGGTGTCTCGTTCTAGTGGCAATGTAGCTTCATACCAGGGGCTTCAGCTCGGAAGAATACTCAAGAAGTCGATGGTGTAAGGTTCCATTCCCTTCGGATGCATGGATGCATACTCCTTCAGGGCTCTGGCGATAGGAGGAAAGCTGTCGCCGGGGATAGTGTGGGGAATGATAAGGACGCCATGGTGAGGATGGAAATCGTTGAAGAACTGAACCGTCAGACGTATGAAATCATCTCTGTTTCGGGTTACGAGAGCCCTACTTTCTGAAACGGCATACGCCAGCTGCTCTCTATCCGGGGCTTGCGCCATGCCCACGTCGTGAACGCTGACGACATCGACACCCTGGCCTCTTAGTATCTCTGCAATCCTGCGGCTGATATCTTCATCGAGGTAGTATTTCACGAGCCGGTGCCGGAGAGAAAGGGGTATCTTTCTTGAACCGTGTCCACAGTCCAACTTTCATTCCGCTGTATCAGCCGATCGATCTCATCCGAATATGCACGGTAGTAGCCCAGTGCAGCTCTGATCTGTAGCTCGCTAAGCCAGTGATACGTATCCCGTAAACGCTGGTAGCTGTCACCGACGCTCCTATAGTTGGCAATGACCTCCCATACTTCCAACCCAGTACCGGCGATGCGAGCTCTCTTTCCGCTGGCCCCTTCAGAGAAGATGATTCCGGGGCACTGGTGCATCTTGACCGCCTCTTCAAGGAGCTCATTTGCCATCGCAGAGAAATCTTTTCCCGCCTGCTCGGCGAGAACCTGGACCTCTTTCACCGTCTTTTCGGGGATTCGCATGCTTTTTTGGATACTGCCCATTCTCATCTCCTCAACAGGGTTACATTGCAGTGTATTACACCGTAATGCACCGCAATGTCAAGATGCCTGCGGAAGATCATCAAGAAATAACAGCGAAGCACGGATCTGAACCGGAATGTCCATATACAATTTTTGCT
>JAZFSW010000306.1:0-5571 GCA_036446375.1 Desulfobacterales bacterium
TGCACCATTGAAGGATGACTCGGATACGCAAAGAATCGAATTCCTCAGTGACGATGTTGATTCTCTGGAGGATACGGTCGCCAAGAAGGAGATGGAAGCGCTTCTCCACAGCAAAATCGCCCTGTTTAGAAAGAAGATGAGCCAGAGAGAGGTCGAGATATTTGACCTCCGCATTTTTTCCGACAGTCCTGCCACATTACAGGCGATCGGAGATCAATATGGCATATCCAGAGAGCGTGTCAGACAGATCGAGAAGAATATCATAAAGAAGATGAGAGCGTTTTTCGAGCAGGAAATACCTGATTTTGATGCCTACACGGAAGACCGTAGAGCGGACAAATGATGGTCTGTCACAGGATAACAATGTATATGAAGACCTATTTTCATCACATGGCCAGTGTCGCCATGGTCTTTTTGCTTTTCTCCGGGTGTTTCCCCCATGGCACCACCCCGTCTCCGGGAGTGGGTATTCCAATGGTGACCGCCGAAAAAGATGCAGCCGAAGGATCCGATAGTGGCTCTTCTGCTGAATCGACGGTAAGCCCCCCCGTGAAACGGTACACAGAAGGTGGGCTTGAAATACTGGATCGATCCCCATTAGGGCCGGTGGAGGGCTATCTTGATGTGCCCAGAGATGCAGATGGCGTCTACCTTTCAACATCGAATCCCTACTACTATTATGCGGAAGCCCAACTGTCCACTATCAAAGGTGATCTGGATCGGGCCATTCGCCACATGAGACAAGCAGTTTCGCGTGATTCTGATTCTTCCTTTCTGAAGAAGGAACTGGCTCTTTTATACCTTCACCAGAAAGACACCCTCCGTGCACTACAGATCGTTGAAGAACAATTGAAGGAAAAGCCCGATGCCCTTGAGTTGCTTGTTTTGTACGGAAGGATCATGCAGAGCATAAAGAAGGTTCCAGAAGCCAAAATGGCTTTTGAAAAGGTAATTGCCAAAGATCCCAAACGAGAAAATGTGTATCTTTTTCTTGGTAGCCTATACATGACCGAAGAAGATCTACCCAATGCGGCACGGATATATCAGACGCTGCTGCGGCACTATCCTCTATCGTACGTCGGTCATTTCTTTCTTGGAAAAATATACGCCGGCCAGGGAGAATTCAAAGCCGCCGAAGATGCATTCCGGAGAGCGCTGGAATTGGAGCCAGAGCTGGAAGAACCTCGATTTGAACTGTTGGATCTTTACCGCGTTCAGGGCAAAGACGATAAACTCATCCAGGAATACGAGCAGATTCTGGCAAATAATCCCAACAACCTCAGGGCCTCCATGGCACTGGGGTATCGCTATCATCGGAACGATGACGTAAAGAAAGCAAAGACGATTTTTGATGCGTTGGGGAAGCGGAGTCTTACCGATCCGGATGTTATCCGTAAAGCAGTCCGATATTACCTGGATACTAAATCATTCGATGCTGCGGTCGTTATCTTTGAAGGTATGCTGAGCGGTGCACCGGAAAACGCGGATCTTCACTATTTTGCCGGTAGCGCATACGAAGGCAAAAAGAATCCGGAGATGACCATGCGTCATTTGCGGCAGGTAACGCCCAAATCCAGGTTCTTCAAGAATGCGATCATCCATATCTCTTTTGTTCTCCGGGAGCAGGGAAAGCGAGTGGAAGCCATCCGCAATCTGGAGAGCGCCATAGCGGCGGCGCCCCGTGACCCGGTCTACTTTCTTTATCTTGGGGATATCTACGAAGAGACAAGGGAACTTGAAAAAGCCATCAATACATTGAGGAAAGGGCTTGAAATCGATCCTGATAACGTTCGGCTGCGATTTCGCCTGGGTACCATATACGATCAATGGGGCATGAAGGCGGCATCATTAGAAGAGATGAAGGCCGTGATACAGATTGATCCTCAACACGCCAATGCATTGAACTATCTGGGTTATACCTATGCTGATTCGGGAGAGAATCTTGATGAAGCAGAACGGCTTATCAAGGCCGCCCTGAAGCACAAACCCGGAGACGGATATATCACCGACAGTCTGGGGTGGGTCTATTTCAAGAAGGGCCTCATGGGCAAGGCACTGGAATGGCTCGAAAAAGCGGTTGTTCTGGTGCCGAATGATCCGATAATCCTGGAACATCTCGGGGATGTTCATCTGAAGATTAACAACAAGACGCAAGCGCTTGAATTTTATAACCGGTCGCTGCTAAGAATGCAGGACGAAAAAAAGAACACGATGGATCTTGAAAAGAAGATTCGCCAACTATCCGGAAAGGACTCCTAGACTGGATGAAAACCGGACTGGTCTGTATTCTCCTGGCCGTTTCATCTGTCCTTTTTGGTGCTTGCAGCATCCAACCGGCAAGAATTCCCGATCCGGGCATCCATTCACTTTCCCCCGGGTCACCGTTTGAAATCCGGGATCTTCTTTCAGGTCTGGCAGAACGGAATTCCACACTTCGTACCTTCAAAGGTGTTGGGCGCTTTACCCTCTGGCAAGGGGGTGGCATACAGACAAGACAACGGGCGGCATGGGCCGGAGCCGTACCGGGCAGCTTCCGTATGGTTGTTCTTGCATCCGGACGACCCGTCATTAAGCTTGCCTGTAACGGGAAATGGCTCACCTACCACGACCTTCGCCCTTCGCCTTCTGTTTTCAGCAAAGTCCCTGTAATCAATGGCAGCCTGAAACGGCTGGTATCGATTCCCATCCGCGCCAACGATCTGCTGACATTGCTCACGGGCCGGATACCCGTTCATCGTCACCATTCGGCACGATTCATCCGGCATGAAACAGACGAGGGCGATGTGCTGGTTTTGAAAAAATGGTGGCGGATCCGCGAGAAGATACATTTTACAAAAAACACAAATGTCCCCTATAAAGTGGAGGTCTTTGACCTGGCCGGATCACTCCTATACAGCGCCCAGCTGGAACGGATCCAGCAGGTTGATAGCTTTCAAATCCCGATGAAAATCACGATCACCGATGGTACGAACCAGGCGGGCATTCAGCTCATCGTTGATCGATACATGCCGAATGTCACCGTAGCCGAATCGATGTTTGTCCTGTCCCCCCCCGGGTGATATGAGCTGCAGATTTGAGGTTTCAGGTGTCAGGAAAGGCCTTTAGAAAGCTATCCTGACACCTGAAACCTGACACCCCGAGACCTTTGAATTTCATCTCACAGAAAATCTGCCGAATTGTAATATCAGTAGGTTACAATTCCAATTCTTAGGAAAAGGGCAGTTTTTCAAAGGTCTCACACCATAGTGTGAATGAACAATGGGAAAAGACCAAATAACAGCAGACCCATCGCAACAGACCCTCGACCTGCTTCGTATGGCCTTGAATCAACGCGAAGCAGAAAGCCTGTCACCGGTTGCGGCGCTCGGGGACAACGCCCAGCGCCGGCATCCTGAAGAACGGGCGGCTTCCGAGTATCGACAGGCCTTTTCACTGGACGTGGACCGGATTCTGCACTCGCGCGCCTATACCCGGTATATCGACAAAACCCAGGTCTTTTATCTTATCCAGAATGATCATATCACCCATCGGGTACTCCATGTCCAACTGGTATCCAAGATCGCACGAACCATCGGCCGTTTCCTCGGTTTAAACGAAGATCTCATTGAGGCTATTGCCCTGGGACATGATATCGGTCACACCCCTTTCGGCCACGATGGGGAAACGTTTCTCTCGGAGCTTTGCCGGGAAAACGGCGTGGGGCTTTTTCACCATAACCTGCAAAGCGTTCAGTTTCTCGATAGAGTAGAGCGAAAGGGGAGGGGATGGAACCTGTGTCTTCAGACCCTGGATGGGATCCTGTGTCATGATGGTGAGATCCATGACCGATCGCTTCGGCCGAAAAGAAACAAAACTTTTGACTCTCTGGAAAAAGAGATCGCGCAGAAGAAAAGCGAAACGGCGATATCCCTTATCCCCATGACACTGGAAGGCTGTGTGGTTCGGATGGCCGATGTCATTGGCTATATCGGGCGCGATCTTGAAGATGCCATACGGCTCGGTATGATTCGCCGGAAAGATCTTCCGGGAGACGTCGTCAACTGCCTGGGAGATACCAACGGTACCATCGTGTATCGTCTGGTGACGGATATTATTCAGCAGAGCTACCAGGATACCGCCATTGCTTACAGTCCGGAAGTATCCGAAGCCCTGATGCAGCTGAAAAACTTCAATCTGGAATATATCTATCTGAATCCAAGCATTAAAAGGCATACGACACAGATCAGGAAGCTCTTCGAGATGCTGTTTTGTCAATACCTGGCCGATATCAAGAAGGAAAATCATTCATCGGTGATATTCAGCCATTTCCTGGAAGATATGTCGGGGTCTTATGTTGAAAACCACCGGCATGAAGAGATTGTCCGGGATTTTATCGCCGGCATGACCGATCGGTATTTTTTGCGACAATGCCCCGAGGCGTTGCGACCGGATCCCCTGTTGCTGACCTGACCTTGCGGTGTATCCGGAATGACTGCGGGCATCGGATTTCTCCCTCTGAGGCCGTGGGAAAATACCGGTCGATACGGAAATAAGGGTTGTTTTCAGGGGGTGAAAAGCGTAGATTGTTGGTCTCTGCCTGTGAGGCAATTCGCAGTGTTTTCTGGCCATTGATGTTGCCTGTTGCCCCGGTAGTAAGATGAAAGGGATTTGTGATGGAGACGATGTGGGCCCCCTGGCGCATGGAGTATATCCTCTCAGATGAGGAAGACGGCTGTATCTTCTGTAACGCTATCACAGACGATGGTGACCTGACCCTGTATAGGGGAAACACCACCCTGGTCATGATGAATAAATATCCTTACATCAATGGTCATCTTCTTGTTGCACCGATACAGCATACATCCTCACTTGGAGACCTTTCCAGAGACGAAATGAGTGATCTGCTCCAGATGATAGAAAACTCCATCGGCATTCTAAAGAAAGAGATGAATCCTGATGGATTCAATGTCGGACTCAACCTCGGAAAAGCTGCCGGTGCCGGTGTGGAAGAACACCTCCATTTCCATATTGTGCCCCGATGGACCGGCGATACGAATGCGTTGACTGTTCTTGCCGATATACGGGTTATCCCGGAGCACCTTGTGGCCACCCACACAAAATTGACCCCGCTCTTTGATGAATTGGAGACAACTGATTGCTTGGGAGGACAGACATGAAGAAAGTTAAGACCGTCGTATGGCTTATCATCCTTGGATTCATCGGTGTGGTGATCTTCCAGAATTGGAGCTATTTCGATGTCCCGGTTGTACTTAAGATTAACCTGGGCTTTACCGAATATCCAGTTCCCGAATTCCCCAATATTGTCTTTCTCGTGGTCTGCTTTGCCATGGGCCTGCTCATTGCCTATTTTCACAGTTTTGTCGAACGCTTCAAATCCAGCAAATTGGAGAAGGATCTGAGGGCAGCCAACTCATCTCAAATCGAAGAAATCTCAAAACTCAAACATGAATTGGAGGCGCTTCAGAAAAGCGCCTCAGAGAGCGATAGCAACCCAGAGACCAGCGAAACCACGGATAGCGATCCAAACCCCATAGATGATTAACGCCGCCTGCAGCATGTCCAAGACCCCGG
>JAZFSW010000307.1:0-2654 GCA_036446375.1 Desulfobacterales bacterium
CCAATGCATCGGATATCACGATGTCGCTAAAAGCAAGGAAATCTGCGACCCGTCCGGCCTTCTCCAGGCCCTGATTCAGATCTGTGCCGGTTCCCGGAACAGTCACATTTTCCCAGAACGCATCCCGGAGCGCCTGAACAGATGTTCTTGCCTTCGATAGCCCCGTCTCGCTTCTCGACATGCCGCAATGTTCCCACATGATCTTTCCCAGTTCGCGATGAAAATCATTGGCCGTACGATTGCCGTCTATCGCCAACAGGCGTTTCGTTCGTTGATCCGCCAGCCGGGTGGCTTCCTTGAAAGCAGGATGATCGGTACCGGTTGCCGGAAGCGACGCGCCGGAAAGGTATTCACCAATGGTGTAGGGGATGATGAAATAGCCATCCGCCAGTCCCTGCATCAGCGCACTGGCCCCGAGGCGGTTGGCCCCATGGTCTGAAAAATTAGCCTCTCCCAGGACAAAGAGCCCCGGGATGGTACTCATCAGATTATAGTCGACCCACAGTCCGCCCATCGTGTAATGGGATGCCGGATAGATCATCATCGGCGTTTCCTGGGGATCTTCATCGACGATTCTCTCATACATGTCAAAAAGGTTGCCATATTTCTGCTGAATGACCGATAGACCATCCCTGTCAATCGCATCGGCAAAGTCCAGGTACACCGCATATCCTCCAGGCCCAACGCCTTTGCCCCTGTCGCATTGCTCCTTGGCGTTACGGGAGGCAACATCGCGCGGCACAAGATTGCCGAAACTGGGATACTTGTTTTCAAGGAAGTAATCCCGCTCCGATTCCGGGATGCTGTCCGGTCGGCGCTTGTCGCCGGGGCGTTTGGGTACCCAGACCCGGCCGTCGTTTCGTAGGCTTTCGCTCATCAGGGTCAGTTTTGATTGATAGTCGCCATGAACCGGAATGCAGGTCGGATGAATCTGGGTAAAGCAGGGATTGGCAAAAAACGCTCCTTTCTTATACGCCTGGTATGCGGCACTTACATTGGACGATATGGCGTTTGTTGAAAGATAGAACGCATTGCCGTAACCTCCGGTGGCCAGAATGACGGCATCGGCAACATGGGATTCCAGCGCACCGGTTAATAGATTCCTCACCACGATGCCCCTGGCCTGATCGCCGATCAGGATAAGATCCTGCATCTCACGGCGGGTGAACAATTCTACCTTGCCGGCGGCTATCTGACGGGACAACGCGCCGTAGGCACCGAGGAGGAGCTGCTGCCCGGTTTGGCCTCTCGCATAAAAGGTTCTTGAAACCTGAGCGCCCCCGAAGGACCGGTTGGCGAGAAGTCCCCCGTAATCCCTGGCAAAAGGCACGCCCTGGGCGACGCATTGGTCGATGATATGCTGGCTGATCTGTGCCAGGCGATAGGTGTTTGCTTCTCTGGATCTGAAGTCGCCGCCCTTAATCGTGTCATGCCAGAGACGCCATATGCTGTCACCATCATTGGGATAGTTCTTGGAAGCGTTTATGCCGCCCTGGGCGGCAATGCTGTGGGCACGACGGGGGGTGTCCTGGAGGCAAAAGGTCTTGACTTGATACCCCAGTTCGGCAAGGCTGGCCGATGCCGAGCTTCCCGCAAGACCGGTGCCGACAACGATGATCGTGTATTTTCGCTTATTGGCAGGATTAACCAGTTTAAGCGCAAAGCGGTGGTTGTCCCATTTTTCCTGAAGGGGTCCCCCGGGAATCTTACCATCAAGCTGCATGATGTTTCCTTTCTAACCGGCAAAGAGCATGTAGATCGGTATCACACCAAAGCCGAACCCGATGATCAGACTGAATAGGATGCTCATCCCTTTGACCATCGGCATGTATTTCGGGTGATCGGCGCCCAGTGTCTGAAACAGGCTCCAGAATCCGTGACGGACATGAAGTGCGGCCACCGCCATTGCCAGGGCATAAACAAACACCCGGCCGGGGTGGCTAAACGTATCGGCGACGATCTGATAGATGGTCTGGTTGGTTCTGTCTGCGAAGTGGAAATTCAAGAGATGATAGATCACAAAGGCAAACACGGCAAACCCGGTGTAAGGCATGGTGGCGGATGCGAGTGTTCTGCCGCCGGCGCGCCTATTGACTTTATACGACACGGGTCTTGCCCTTCGATTCTCATAAAAAAGTATCGAACCTGTTGAAACATGGATCATCGCAAGGACCATCAGGCCCCATTCGGAAACGATAATCAATATACCCAACTGGTGGAGCCGTTGGGCGTAGGCGACGAAGAGGTTACTTCCACTATACAGCGTCAAATTGCCGGCGAGATGCACGGTGAGAAACATGCAGAAGCAGACCCCGGAAACGGCCATCAACAGCTTCTTCCCGATAGGTGTCCAGAGCGTGCTGACGATCCAGACCATAAATCCTCCGTTCAAGTGTCTATTTCTGTGTGCTTCGGGGCGTTTAGAGAGAGATTGATTAGATGGTTCTGGCTGATATGTCAACAGAATTATCCCCGCACAAGCCCACTGGATATGGGATCTGCACACACGATGACACGACCTGTTGAACTGAATAGCGGGCGCATTCCCCTCCGCTTGCGGTGGGGTTCCGATTCCTCCAAAATGGGTGTATCCGCTGCGAGTCATCGCGGTTTCGGAGCCCCGAAACGGTTCAAATATCTTGACATAGCAACGG
>JAZFSW010000308.1:0-2370 GCA_036446375.1 Desulfobacterales bacterium
GCCGATATGATGGAGGTGCACATGGATATTCCAGCCGATGGGCCATCTTTCGGAATGGCACCTTCAGGCACGTGGATGTGGATGTCTATCTCTTTGTGAAATGCCTTGTCGAGTTTCAATTTCTCGGCCCGGGTCCGGACATAGCTCATGGCCGCCGTGGCAGATTCTTTCATGACGTCTCCGAGCTTGCCGGTCGTTATCAGCTCGCCCTTTCCCGGCATGATCGAGGTTTCTATACTCAACAACTCACCCCCGACCTGTGTCCAGGCAAGTCCTGTAGCCAGACCGATCTGATCTTCTTCCTCCACCTGGCCAAACCGAAAACGGGGGGGGCCCAGATGTTTTGGAATGGAACTGGCGGTAACCTTATGAACCGTATCCGCATCTTTGTCTTTCGCCACTTCCCGTGCGATTTTCCGGCAGATGGACGCGATTTCACGTTCCAGGTTTCTTACGCCGGCCTCCCGGGTATATCGTTGGATGATGGCAAGAATCGAGTTCTTAGAAAAACGGACGTCCCTGCCCTCAAGACCGTTCATTTCAACCTGTTTTGAAATGAGAAAATCTTTTGCAATATGATGTTTTTCATATTCTGCATATCCGGCCAGACGGATGACTTCCATCCGGTCCTGCAATGCCGGCGGGATGTCCAATGTGTTGGCAGTGGTAATAAACAGGATATCGGACAGATCGTAGTCAAGATCAAGGTAGTGATCGCTGAAGGTATTGTTTTGCTCCGGATCCAATACTTCCAGAAGCGCAGCGGAAGGATCCCCCCTGAAGTCCATGCTCATTTTGTCGACCTCATCAAGACAAAACACCGGGTTGCTCACCCCTGCTTTCTTCAGGGATTGGATGATCTTTCCGGGCAGCGCGCCGATATAGGTTCTCCGGTGACCCCGAATCTCTGCTTCGTCTCGAACCCCACCCAGAGACAGCCGCACATATTTTCTGCCTGTTGCCCTCGCCACCGATTTGGCCAGGGAGGTTTTCCCCACACCCGGTGGGCCCACAAAGCATAGAATCGGACCCCGGACTTTGTTGATCAGGGATTGGACGGCAAGGTATTCGAGGATGCGCTCCTTGGGCTTTTCCAGCCCGTAGTGATCTTCATCCAGGATCGCTTCGGATTGATCCATGTCGGTGCTGATTTCGCTCATCTCATACCAGGGCAGACTGATGATCCAATCGATATAGTTGCGGACCACCGTTGCCTCAGCAGACATCGGTTGCATCATCTTGAGTTTCTTGAGCTCATGCTGAACTTTTTCCGTTGCCTCTTCAGACATCTTCTTTTCGCTGATCTGTTTTTCAAGCTCAGCCAGCTCATCGGAAGGATCTTCTTCCGATCCCATTTCCTTTTTCAAGGCGCGCATCTGCTCGTTGAGGTAATATTGTTTCTGGGTCTTTTCCATCGAATCCTTGACCCGGCCCTTAATCCGTTGATCCATCTCAGCCACTTCAATTTCCATCTTGATCAGACCGAGCAGATTGGAAAGCCGTTCATCGACCGGAATCGTCTCCAGCAGTTTCTGCTTGTGTTCGATCTTGAACGAAAAATGACTCGCGACAATATCCGCCATCTTAGACGGGTCCGAGATGGCAGTTACTTTTTCCAGAATTTCTGCGGAGATATTCTTGTTGAATCCCGCATATTCTTAGAAGGCTTCTAAGAGGGCACGGTTCATCGCCCTTGCCTCTGATTCTTCAACCGGGAGGGCTTCAACCGCTTCTGTTTCCACCATGAAGAATGCGTCTTCTGCAATAAAATTGACAATGCGGGCCCTGGATATGCCTTCCACCAGTGCCTTTACCGTGCCATCGGGAAGTTTCAACAACTGAAGGACTTTTCCGATGGTACCGATTTCGCTGATATCCTTCTTGGCGGGGTTATCAAGGCTTGCCTTTGTCTGGGTAGACAGGAAGACCAGCTTTTCCTTGTTCATCGCATCGGTAAGCGCGCGGACCGACTTTTCTCTTCCCACGAAGAGAGGTGCGACCATATGGGGAAAGACGACCATATCTCTTAAAGGAATAAGGGGGAGCTTCTCAAGTTTTGAAATGGTGGAATCATCTTTAAAGAATTTTGACATGATTTATGGTTTCCTATTTTGGTGTCCAATAATGTCCGGAAGTCGGAAACCTTCCGGATCGTTTGTGTTAGCCGGTCTGCTCGGCCGGATTCTTGGTCTGTTCGTATAGCAAGATCGGGTCCTCTTTGTGAAGGACCACATCTTCACTGATAACACATTCCTTAACATTGTCAGCAGATGGGATATTATACATGATATCGAGCATGCAGCTCTCAATGATGGCACGAAGACCCCTTGCGCCGGATTTTCGCTTTCCGGCCTCTTCTGCAATGGCAGC
>JAZFSW010000309.1:0-2763 GCA_036446375.1 Desulfobacterales bacterium
ATATCTCCCCGGTTGGGCGGCGGCTCCAAGAGACGGCGCCATCTGATTTTGGGTCCGGTCTTTCCGCCCTTAAGAGCCTTGAAGAGATAGTAGAAGCCAATAACTGCAATGGCAAAACTCAGGCCAAGACCGAAACTGAAGTAAAAATCCATGACATTGGCCTGCACGGTCTTGATGCCGCCGATGCCCGGTTCCCAGTTATTCAGAATCCCCATATGATACAGGACCGGATTGGCCACAACGGTAAAGACCAGACCGATAACGCTTCCCATCATCGCCCAGAAAGGGAGCACCATCCCCGATATCACGAAAGCCAGATCAAAGCTGATCAGCACCGGCATGGCGGGGAGAAACGAATCGGTGTAAGAGGTCAGATCGAGAAAGGGTAAGGGAAGAATGCTGAGACTCCCGGCGAAAAGGGCACCGGTAACCGTCGGTATACCCAGATATACAAAACCGAATATCATCCCGATAACGCTGCCGAAACAAAAGGTTCGCCAGCGCCAGGTCTCCTTTTCATCGGATGCATCGGCAAGAGCGGTCATGCCCATCGCTGCCACCGGTGCCATGGGGAAGGGAAGCTTTTCGATGTCCGACGTGAGCCGGAACATCACATAACCCAGGCCGAAATTGTTCAACCTGCCCATGAACATGCCAAAAACCATCATCAGCAGGGGAACGGTCCACGGTCCCAACAGGAAAGATCGTTGCGCGAGAATATCCGGATTGCTCGGGGCATACCACCAGGGGATGTACTCGGTGATGCCCATCGCCCGGAACTGCTCACTCTGAACGGCAAACTGCTGCCAGAGAAGCCCCTGGCCGGCGCTGCTTGACGAAATCACGGCACCACACATGTAAAATAACACGAAAATTTCCGGACGCTTCAATTTCTTGAAGGCCCGTCGTGCCACTTCCACATAGAGGATTACGGTGACCCATTCGGCTGCGCTGCCCAGAGACATGCCGGCAACCAGTTGAAGATACATCTGCGCCGGAACCATGAGCAGGCCGACAAAAAACGCCATCAACACGGTTCCCCAGCCAAAACCATCCTCAAAGTCGTCCGGCGTGGTCATCAGGTTCCGGAACTCTTTGAATTCCTCGTCTTCCCGAAATCCTGAAATGCCCTCTTCTTCCTCAGATGCTTCTAATTCCTGGTCTTCTGTCATCTCAGCTCTCTATCATGGTTTGCATGGTCCAGATCAGGTGTAAAGCACCCTGGCCCAAAGGACTAGGGCTCGGTCTACCCTGAAAGGGGCCGTTCTTGTCCCAGTTACCAAGTGTGAAGTGACTAAAGTGAGCTAAAGTGCCTAAAGTTAATGAGTCGCTTCGCTCCACCAATCCATACAAATGCCCTGCGCTGAAAGTGCAATCCTCAACTTTAGCTCACTTTAGTGCACTTTAGCTCACTTGGAACTGCCCGCATCACCCGGCATCGGCATAGCCAGAACCAATTGATGGCGTCTATGCCGTTGCGGTTATCGCCGCCAGCCGGCTATTGGCCTCTGCAATATAGCGCAAAATACGGTGTGACTTCAGATTTCGCCAACCGAGGAGTTGGCGCCGCAAATCCCCGAGAAATGTCTTGTTCAGCCGTTTCCAGTTATTCACCTGACCGGACTCGTGAAACAGGGATATATCAAGCTCGAGTATCTCCGGCGTATCGGTTGAAACAACGGTGATTTCAACCCCTTGTCGCACACCCAGATCGTAAGGCGCAAGAGACACTGTCGCATGCAGCTTCATCACGGATAGCCCCTCATCTGAATCATCCGTAGCATTCACCGTTATGGGTGTCAATTTCAATTCATCGGTAATAAAACAACCGATCGCACCATCACGGTGGGCATCGAAATAGTCGTGGAGAAACAGAAGGGTACCATTGGCGGTTTTATCTGTCACGGTAAACGGCAGCTTGTCGCGAATCACGCCGTATTCCGGCGTAGGAACCGCCCAACGCATTTTGTTACTCGGTACCGCAAGGCGACCGGCACGATACGCCGGGAAGATCGACGATACGACGGTAATACAGACCACCATCACCATCGTGGCGATGGCGTGGGTCCCTGAATAATTGAGACTCAGTCCACCCAGCCAGCCCAGGTGGCCGAGAAGTGTAGCCAGGCCCTGACCGGCAATATAGCCGAATATGGAACCCATCAAACCATAGGTGACCGCTTCTGCCAGAAAAAGGATCCCGATATGCATGGGGGCCAGCCCCATACTGGTGTATATATAGATCTCATTCTTTCGCTCAGCAATGGAAGACATCATCGTGTTAAAGATAATGAGACCCGCAAGAATCATGAGAATCCACAGGCTTCGCGGCGCTTCCGGAAAGAACGGTACAAAGACAAGAATGCGGCTACCCACCTCGGGTGAACCGTAATACGCCGGAAAGGCCATGCGCTGTCCGACTTCAACAGCCACCGCCCGGGCTGCCTCTATGCTATCGGTTCGTATCGCCATCGTACGCAGGTGACTGTCCGCACTCAGGCCATAATTTCTCAAGAACGATGCGGGAAGGACAACGGTCTGACTGGCCGGGACATAGGGTTGATTTTCCTCCCGGGTGAGGCCCTCGCCGCTCCGCAATTCGGTAGATAGTAGTGTCACATCCCAGTCACCGGCCACCGTCAACCACTTCTGGGTATCGGGCATAGCGGCATAGTCCAGCACCATGAGATTCCGGCCATCCAGATCCTGCACCGCCTCCAACTGTTCCGGGTCAAAGGTACCGACCAGCTCCATGGATCGACC
>JAZFSW010000310.1:0-3375 GCA_036446375.1 Desulfobacterales bacterium
CCAATGGTCTTATCGTCACGGGTAACGATAATCTGGTATTTCCTACCTTCTCTATCCAGCGCGTATCGCTTCAAGAGATCCTTCTCCGTATCAATGAGATACCCCCTGTCTTCGCCGGTATTGTTGCTGGGGTTACTCACATAGCCCTTAAGATTAACGACAAGATCAGAAGGGTCGGCCATATTGGTCACCACATCAATGATTTCAAATTTTTCGCCTCTTTTCAACGTCACATGGCTGTAATTCTCATAGGTGCGCTCTTTACCTTCTGCTTTGATTCTGTAGGACAGAAACGATGTCGCCACCCTCCGCTCGTCGGAGACGGATATACCGGCTCCCCACTCTTTTCGTTTTTCCGAAAGCGCAAGATAAATGCTGCCACAAGGATAGTAATCCTTTCGAACCACGATACGCGTGGGGCCCTTTATCTTGATACTCTTCTTCAAATCGTTGGTCTGGCCGTAGCCGATAATATCTGCCGTGAGGCCCCGTTCATAATTGGCTTCGATATGCGATATCATCACATCATCACCGGGATTAATGGTTAGCGTCTGTTGGTTCTTCACCGCAATCGGAAGGGAGTCATTTATTGAAACGATGAGGTATTCCAGTACCGGGTCCTCAAGATTGCCCCCCGGAGTCTCCGGCAGGATGCCGAATCTTTCCATAAAGCCGTTGATAACCAGGTTGTGATACCGAACCTTCAACTCCAGGGGCAATGACTTGTTGGTTTCAATACCATATGCAGGGATACCATGGGTATAGACCGCATAGTAGGTAGCCGATTTCCGCTGTTCCTTGTGGGAAGAGCTATCTTCCAGGGTTCGGTGGTTGCTAAAATGGAAATGATGTTCAGGGTTCTTGATATGCCTGTTGACCTCTGATGCCACAGATCTTGCCATGGCACCCACCTGAACGGTCACGGCGGTCTCCGGATTCTCATATACGTCACAATCGGCAATGATCGACTGGCCATACCGAAAGGGATTCCGATCCGGTCCTTCCCACTTTTCGGAAAAAAACCCGGATCCGTCGTGTAGATTCAGTAATCCGTCGCTTTCAGCAACGAGTTGTTTTAAGATGGTGACGATTTTGGTTTCATAATTGCTCTTATGTTCTCCAGTGAATTTCCGATTCATATCCTCGTTGATCTTGCGGCGTTTGAGTACAATCGATTGGAAATTGGCTCTGGGCACAACAATAAGGTTACCACGGGCAAGACTGATATCCGCATACTGATCCGCCGATAGAAACCCCCCCGGTTCATCTCCCTGTATACCCCCGATAAGTAGCAGGGTCTTGCCCGGCTTCTCACCATGGATTCGGTAGACGTTGAGTTCGTGGTCCGTACCTTCAAAAAAGATCGAGTGAACCCTTCGTTGCGCAGTGACCGGTTCGACAGAAGCCAGAACGATCCCGATGCATACGATAGCGCCGTATCCGAACCAGCGTCGGCTCGGCAATTTGAACCTGTCAATCATTTCAAGAGACCTGCTTGAGGGCAACAGTGTGCATCTGTCTGGCGCTCATTCTTGTTAGGGCACATCGGTCGGGACCTCTTCGATCTGAAACGGAAACTCCTCTGATAACATCAATTCGCCGCTTCTGGCATATACAAGCACGGTGGCATATTGGAAATCCTCAGGACTCGATTCCATAGTGGTCTTGAACCGGATAACGTTAAATCGGGAAATAAGAAAATACCGTCCCCGTCGGATATCGGCCGGTTTCCCGGAAATCAGATTCACTGCCGGCTGGACCATCGTCCCGTCATCAAATGCTTCTGTCTTTCGGAAAACGACAAAGATGAATCCTGAAACCGGTTCTTCGGTCCCCAGGATATTGGTTAACCGGAATTCGGTTTCCATATTACTTGCGCCGGGATCATAGAACACCTTAAATTTCTCAATGGCGACCGTCCTGATGCTTTCAGGCTGAGCAGGCACTTCCCGGGCCATTTTATCCGGTGGTTGCTGTCTTGACGGAACTTTCTTGCTGTCTGCCCCCTTGGGAGACATGTTTCTTGATTGAAGCGTTTCAATTCTAGCTTCCGCCACAACAAGACGTGCCATAAGAACATCTTTTTCGTTCCTCAGGGGCATCATCCGCTGTTCGGAGTTCATTAATGCCTTTTGAAGCTCACTATTTCTAACTTCGGAACGGTTGTGGAGAAAATAGAATCCGGCGGCTGTGCCAATAATGCCAACCAGAAGGATAATCATGGCAAGCATCGTTCCCTTGACATTTCCTACAGAGATCACCTTCCCCCGATCTTCAACAAATAGAAGGGTCCATCGCCTTTTTCGTCTTCCCCTGCTGCCGGACAGCGGTTGCTTCAATTGTTTGCGAAGATCTCGCGATATGTTTTCCATTCCTCTCCCTCAGGGATCAATACCCGTTTCTTAGTGCTCACCGACGCGTGTTGGTCGAATCTATCGTAGATTGGCGGCTCACGGCGGCGGTCTGCAAGAGCAATTAGGAGCCAAACAATCTTCCCGGAACGGTCCGTCCAAGATGTTTATATGCCATCTCTGTCGCCCTTCGCCCGGAAGATGTACGAAGGATCAGCCCTGCTTTCAGAAGGTAGGGCTCGACCACATCGACAAGGGTATCCGTTTCTTCCTGTAGTGTTGCTGAAATCGCCTCGATCCCCACAGGTCCGCCCTTGTAAAAGTCAACAATTGTCTTAAGATATTGACGATCAAGATGGGTCAGCCCTTTTTCATCGACCCCTTCAAGAGACAGGGCCGTGATCACCGTATCTTTCGTAATGGCACCATCGGCTCGTACCTGGGTATAGTCCCGGACCCTCTTAAGAAGCCTGTTGACAATCCTAGGGGTACCACGCGAACGCCTGGAAAGCTCAATGGCCCCTGGGGTATCGAGGGCAACATCAAGCAAGGTGGCGGACCGATGGGCAATACGTACCAGGTCCTCTTCTTCATAAAAATCGAGACTTCGTAGTATGCCAAATCGGTCTCTCAACGGGGCCGACAGAAGACCGACCCGCGTTGTTGCCCCCACAAGGGAAAATTGTTTCAAACGAAATCGGTGACTGCGCGCATGAATCCCTTTATCGAAAACCACATCAACGGCAAAATCCTCCATGGCCGAATAGAGAAACTCCTCTACGATCTTCGGGGTACGATGTATTTCATCAATAAAGAGAACATCCCCCTCGTTAAGATGGGTGAGAATCCCAATCAGATCTCCCCCTTTTTCAAGTGCCGGGCCGGAGGTAACAGTAAGTGTCGTAGCCATTTCATTGGCGATGATATGTGCCAGGGTTGTCTTCCCCAGGCCGGGTGGCCCATGGAAAAGAATGTGATCCAGGGGCTCTCCACGTTGTATGGCAGCTTCTACGGCAATGGTCAG
>JAZFSW010000311.1:0-4832 GCA_036446375.1 Desulfobacterales bacterium
GTTATATAGCAGGCCCGCGCTACATCGGGCCTGAGCTCGCCGCCGGAGACGACGGCGCGCGCGAAGACCACTTCGGCGTCCCGCGGCGGATAGTCCAATACGGCGAGGGCGATACGGCCGGCACCTACAGCGAGGTCGCCTCCTCGCCACTGGCCTCGGCGGCCTCCGTCGACGAGATCGAGTCTTATCCAAAGTGGCCGAGCCCGGACGATTTCGATTATGAGCCCGTCCGCGAGCAGGCCAAACGCGCGCGCGAGACGGGCAAGGTCGTCGTCTTCATGGGCGACCGCCACCGGCCGGGTTGAGGCGGGATAGAATCGACATTCAGAAAAGTCCCTTTGCCGATGGGACGTCTATGCAGGGCGAATTTGTAATTCCGGTTTTTCCGGGTCAGGATGTGCAATGAAAGGTTTTGCTATTTTCTCCGGTAATTCCAATCCGAACTTGTCGAAAAAGATCTGTGACTACCTCAATTTACCCCTCGGTGATGCCAAGGTAAGGCGATTCAGCGATGGTGAGATTCAGATTGAAATTAACGACAATGTGCGCGCCAGGGACATTTATGTTATCCAGTCTACCTGCTGCCCGGTGAACGATAGCCTTGTAGAGTTGCTCCTGATGATCGACGCGTTCAAGCGGTCTTCGGCCAAGAAGATAACGGCTGTCATGCCCTACTTCGGCTATGCAAGACAGGACAAGAAAGTGGCGCCAAGGGTTCCCATCAGTGCAAAACTTGTGGCAAACCTGCTGACTGTTGCCGGAACAGACCGGGTGATTACGATGGATTTACATGCCGGACAGATACAGGGCTTTTTTGATATCCCTGTGGACAACCTGTTTTCTGCGTCGGTTATCCTTGATTATATTCGGATGAAATACAATGACAATCTGGTGATTGTTTCACCGGATACAGGCGGAGCAGAAAGGGCCAGGGCGTTTGCCAAGCGGCTTGATGCCAATCTGGCCATTATAGACAAACGGCGGGACGCACCCAATGAGTCACAAGCCATGGCTGTGGTGGGTGATGTTTCCGGAAAAACAGCGGTGATCCTCGATGACATGGTCGATACTGCAGGGACACTAACCCAGGCGGCAGCAGCCGTCCTGAACGAAGGGGCAAAGAGCGTACATGCTTGCTGCACGCATGCTGTCTTGTCCGGTCCTGCCGTAGATCGTATCAATGAATCGGCACTCTCAAACCTTGTGGTAACCGATACGATCCCACTAAATGCCCGGGCGGCATCCTGCGAAAAAATCAAGGTGCTGACCATCTCAGAGCTTGTGGGGGAAGCCATGATCCGCAGCTTCAAAGGCGATTCGGTCACCTCACTTTTTGTATGACATATCACCTGCTTTCTAAGGAGGACTTTTTTTGGAATTAATAGAACTCACTGCAACCATCAGGACAACTAAAGGAAATGGCGCTGCCCGCGTACTTCGACGTAACGCCCAGATTCCAGCGGTACTATACGGTCCGGGGAACGATCCCATTTTGCTTTCCATCAATACGAAAGAACTTGAGCTGGCACTGAAGAACATCCCGGCGGCCCAGGCGCTTATCAACCTGAAAATAGACAGCGACACCACCGCTTCCCGATCTGCCATGATAAAGGAGCTACAGATCCATCCGCTGTCCCAGGATTACCTTCATGCCGATTTTTACCAGATCGACATGGCACGAAAGATTAAAATCAGAATCCCTGTGGTGACCAAGGGTCATTCGACGGGCGTTGAAATGGGTGGCATACTACAGATTGTCAGGCGGGAATTGGAAATATCCTGTCTGCCCAACGCGATTCCTGAAGCCATTGAACTGGATGTTACCGACCTTGACATCGGGGATGCCATCCATGTTGAAGACATCGCTCTGGGCGATGACGTTGAGATCTCGGCAGACACCAATTTCACCGTTATAACGGTGAGCAGTCCGAAGGTTGAAGAAGAACCGGAAGTGGAAGTCGAAGAAGGAGAAGAAGGGGAGGAAGTCGAGGAAGTCGAAGGTGAAGCGGCCACTGAGGGTAAAGGCGAGCCGGAAGCAACGACCGAAACCAAAGACAAAAAAGAGGATTGATCCCTGGCGGCGGTATCGAGCAAGCGATCTTTCCTTACAAACATCCATATACAATAGCTGGGTATGCGTTGTGATCGGCAGGTGATGTCTTCAGCCGTCACAGCGTTCTGCCGGCACCCCGATGGATTCCAACCATGCCGGTGAAGAACTCGCGGTTGATAGTGGGGCTGGGCAATCCAGGCACCCCCTACGAAAACACCCGTCATAATGTCGGCTTCATGGTTGTGGATGACATCGCCGATCGTTTTGGCATTCCCCTCAGCAAATCGAAATACAATGCACAATACGGGCGTGGCGTTATCGAAGGCATCGATGTCCTGCTCGCAAAGCCCATGGACTTTATGAACAACAGTGGCCCTCCCGTCCAGAAACTCGCCCATTTTTTCAAGATACCGGCAGAACAGATGATCATCATACATGACGACATCGACCTTGCCTATGGGCGGTTGAAGATTGTTGAAACCGGGGGCCATGGAGGCCACAACGGTGTCCGGTCGCTGGCAGCGGCCATGGGCAACGCCGGTTTCCCCCGCTTGCGCATCGGCGTCGGACACCCCGGAAGCAAGGACCATGTCACCGATCATGTTCTCGGTCGATTTACATCAGATGAAAAATCGGCTCTGGACACGGTTATCGCGCGCGCGCGCCAGGCCATCGTTGTGCTACTGCGCAGCGGCATAAAAGAGGGGATGAATCTGGTAAACAATCGAACGCATCAACTATCCGAGTGAACCTGAAAATGGAGGTCGTCAATGGAAGTATCGAGCAATATACCGTTAATATGCGCGCTGGTTGGTATGGTGGGTGTTGTTTTTTCAATTATTCTTGCAAGTGTGGTTAAGCGTGCCCCGGCCGGTGATGACAAGATGCAGGAGATCGCCGGTGCCATTAAGGAAGGTGCCATCGCCTATCTGAATCGTCAGATGAAAAGCATGGGGATTGCCGGCGCCATCATATTCATTGTATTGCTCATCGCATCGCGGCTTAATGACAGTTTTCACATCACCACCGCCATAGGATTCCTTATCGGCGCCGTCGCTTCATTTCTCGCTGGCTACATCGGCATGCGGGTATCGGTAATCGCCAATGTCCGAACCGCCGAGGCCGCCAAGAAGGGACTGGCCGCCGGCCTGGCCATGGCCTTTAAGGGCGGGTCGGTTACCGGTATGCTCGTGGCCGGTCTGGCCCTGACCGTTACTGCAGGTTACTACGCGTTCACCCACGATATCATGGCCTTGGTTGCTCTCGGCTTCGGTGGCAGTCTGATATCCATCTTCGCCAGACTCGGTGGCGGCATCTTCACCAAAGGCGCCGATGTGGGAGCGGATCTCGTGGGCAAGATTGAAGCAGGAATCCCGGAGGACGATCCGAGGAACCCGGCAACCATCGCTGACAACGTGGGCGATAATGTGGGTGACTGTGCCGGAATGGCCGCCGATCTCTTCGAGACCTATGCGATAACCGCGGTAGCCGCTATGCTCATCGGACAGCTGCTGTTTCCGAAGGTTCCCATGGCAACGGAATTCCCGCTGATTCTCGGTGCAATTTCCATCATCGCATCGATCATAGGGATCTTCTTCGTCAGACTCGGAAAAAACGAGTACATTATGGGTGCCCTCTATAAGGGTATGGTTGTCTCTGCGATTCTCGCTGCCATCGTCTTCTTCTTTGCCTGCGCAAGATACATGACCGGTCTGGGCAGCATCTCGGCCATGTCGATTTGGTACTGCACCCTCATCGGACTCATCTTGACGGTGGCCATTGTGCTTATAACCGAGTATTACACCGGCACCTATGCGCCGGTCAAGAATGTTGCGGAGGCATCCACCACCGGTCACGGCACCAATATCATTTCCGGACTGGCCCTCAGCATGCAGGCTACCGCCGCACCGGTTCTCGCGATTTGTCTCGCCATCTTTCTCGCATACTATTTCGGCGGGCTATACGGTATCGCTATGGCTGCCATGTCAATGCTCTCCATGACCGGCATGGTCATCGCCATTGACGCCTACGGCCCGATCACGGACAATGCGGGCGGCATCGCAGAAATGGCGGGCATGGATGAAAGCGTCCGTGCAGTAACCGATCCCCTGGATGCAGTGGGAAACACCACAAAAGCGGTGACCAAGGGATACGCCATCAGTTCGGCTGCCCTGGCCGCACTGGTACTCTTTTCGGCCTACGTCCAGGAGTTTACCATGGAAGGCGGGGATACGATCAAATTTGATTTGAGTGATGTCCATGTCATTATCGGCCTGTTCATTGGCGGACTGCTGCCATATCTCTTCGCATCCATCGCCATGAAGGCGGTGGGAAATGCCGGGGGAGCCGTTGTTGATGAAGTGCGACGCCAGTTCAGAGACATTCCGGGTATCATGGAAGGAACAGCCAAACCGGATTATGGCGCATGCGTCGATATCGTCACCCGATTCGCATTGAAGGAAATGATCGTACCGGCGCTGTTGCCGGTAATCGTACCCATCCTTATCGGGTTAACCCTCGGCAAAGTCGCTCTGGGGGGTCTTCTTATCGGGAGCATTGTCACCGGTCTCTTCCTTGCACTATCCATGACCACGGGTGGTGCAGCCTGGGACAATGCAAAGAAATATATTGAAGACGGACATCTTGGCGGCAAAGGCAGCGATGCCCATAAGGCGGCAGTCACCGGTGACACTGTGGGTGATCCCTACAAGGATACGGCCGGTCCTGCGATTAATCCCATGATAAAAATCTTGAATGTGGTAGCCCTGCTCATGGTGCC
>JAZFSW010000312.1:0-2415 GCA_036446375.1 Desulfobacterales bacterium
TTCTCTGTCTTGTGTATCTCGAACTGGGCGTTATCTTTCTGTACCTCATGCGCGGCATTGCCTGGAAGAAGAGTTTACCGGTATTTCTTAAGATTTTCCGAAATGACCGTTCAGCATCGACGGATCGAACGGTTTCACATAAGAAGGCATTCCTCGCCAGTGTTGCTGCCACTGTGGGGATTGGCAATATTGCCGGTGTCGGTACCGCGATCCATCTTGGCGGACCGGGTGCCTTATTCTGGATGTGGATGTCAGCGCTTTTCGGCATGTTCTTCCGAATGACGTCCACCTATATGGCACTCAAGCTGCAACCGGCTGATGAAACGTCCCTATCGTTTGCCACCCCAATGTCCTACCTCGAAAAACACATGACCGGAAAGTTGCGTTTTGTCTCACGGTTGGTGGCGGGACTTCTCTTGATTCAGGGCGTGGTCCTTTACAATCTGGTCCAGGCTAATTCCCTGGCTCATGCGGTTCATAACCGGTTTGATATACCCAATATATTAACCGCGTTGGTGCTAACGCTCTGTGTCGGCAGTGTCATCCTGGGTGGTCTGAACAAGATTGTAAGATATTCTTCGGCTATTGCACCGATGGTTATCGGCCTCTTTGTTGCCAGTGGTTTCTTGGTGCTCATCGTTCATCCCTTGGCGACCATTGAGGCCGTTGGCCGGGTGTTCTATTTTGCATTCATGCCGCATGCCATTGCGGGGGGAATTGCAGGCTATACCGTTTTTCAGGCCTTACAGTTTGGCGTATCCCGTGGTGTTTTTTCTCACATGTCCGGCATGGGGATGAGTACCTTTTTTCAAGCGGCCAACAAAGATGCCCCTGTGATCGGGGCTTTCATGGCAGCCATCACCCCGTTTGTTGATACGATAATTATCAGCTCTATCAGCGGTCTGGTGATTCTGATTGGGCCATACTGGCAGCAGCAGACCGGTGCGTACCTTACCGCGTTGTCCTTTGAGGCAGGCCTGGGTCTTGCAGGCCAGATCATCATCATCATCAGCCTGATCATCTTTGCTTTTACAACGATAATCGGCTTTGCCCATATTTCAGAAAGATGCTTCCTGTATCTCGGTGGCACAGATACCGTGAAATTCCGCATTGTGTTCCTTGCTGTGACGGCTATCGGTCCGTTTCTTAACCTGCGTTTTGTGTGGTCCTTAAGCGATACGATAATTGCTGCAATTGTTATCTTTCACTTGATACCTCTCTTATATATCACCATCAAGAATCGTATAGAGATATTCAGAGACCTGCAGGCATTCGAAGTAGACGTGTAACACCGGCATGCTGTCACAATGACAGCAACGGAAGAATCCGATTCCTTATGAGGTTCCTACACGCCAGCGCTTGCCGTGGATCTTGAGCCTGCAGATGGGCGTCGGCGAGTATCAGTCTTCCCGCAGGCGGGCCCGCCCCAGTAGCTATTTGTGTATTGAAAATCAGCACCGGATAATATAATATCCGCCCCAATGATGTTCCCTCGTGTTGCGAAAATAGGCGTTCTGATTCTCATATGTATCGTTGTTGCCGGTGGAAGTGCATATCTGGCGCTATCGCTCATCGTCAAGAGTCCGGATACGGTTGTTGTCCCAGTCCTGGTCGGTAAAGATGCCATAACTGTTCTTGAAATACTCAGCGGACTGGGGCTGAACGCAAGAATACGGGAATCGGAATATAATTCGGATTATCCCAAGAATCAGGTAATTCATCAGGATCCTGGACCCGGATCAGAGATAAAGATGGGGCGAGATGTAGGACTAACCGTATCCAAAGGCGTGCGAGCCATCAGGATACCGGATGTTCAACAACAGGACGTGCGACAAGCAACCCTCTTATTCCAGGAACAGGATCTGTGCCAGGGGGAATTGGCTTATACCCATTCTGAAGAAGCAAAAAGAAACCAGATCATTTCGCAGTTTCCCTCTGCCGGTGCTGTTGTTGCACGGGGCCAATGTGTGGATCTTCTCGTGAGCTTGGGCAAAAGGCCCGTTGCCGTGTTGATGCCTGACGTCAGGGGTCTGAGTCTCGAAGATGCGATCCTTACCATTGAAATGAGCCATCTTGTGCTGGGCGACGTCAGCGCTCTTTTTCAGGAGGACCGTCCCCGGGGTGTCATCGTCGGACAGAAACCCTTGTCCGGCCACCGGGTCATTGAGGGTGCAACGGTGCATCTTGTCCGCAATAAGCGGGATGTCCGGAGCAGGCCTGCCGATGGCGATATCATCAGAAATGCGCATCTTTACAGATATCGATTGGCATACGGTTTCCTAAAAAGACGAATCCAGGTAAAGCTCAGTGTTTCCGGGATCTCAAATGATCTCTACAACGATTTCGTGAAACCGGGGGAAGACATCATATTGGTACTTCCCGCAAGCGCTTCGGCTTGATCAACACGGTAAGTAT
>JAZFSW010000313.1:0-5681 GCA_036446375.1 Desulfobacterales bacterium
TCTGGAGAACCTACCGCCACCGGAAAAGCCCGCCACATCCATGATTTACACGTCAGGGACAACCGGCCAGCCCAAGGGTGCTGCCCGGGGGGGGGACGCTGTCGACCGAACCGGTGCCATGGAATACCTATTCAATCTTCTCGGTATCCTCAAGTTGTCAGCCGAAGAGGTCCATCTGGTCTGCTGCCCGCTGTATCATTCTGCCCCCTCTTTTTTCAATATGGTCACGTCGATGCTCGGGGGAACCCGGATTCTCCAACCCCGGTTTGACCCGGAGCAATTCCTGGAGTTGGTGGCCGAACACAAGGTCACCTCCACCCATATCGTCCCCACCATGGTGAGTAGACTGTTGCAGGTCCCGGAATCCTTCACCGAAAACCTCGATCTGGCCAGCCTGCGCACGGTTGTCTGCGGTGCGGCACCGCTTTTCCCGGACATGAAACTCGCTTTCCTCGATCGGTTCGGCCCCATCCTCTATGAATACTACGGCGCCACGGAAACCGGCCTTAACACATTGATTAGCCCTGAAGAGATGCGTGAGCGACCGGCCAGTGTCGGCAAAGCCCTTGCATACAATGACCTCATCATCCTCGATGAATCAGGCAACGAGGTGCCCGACGGGCAGCGGGGCGTGCTCTACATGCACAATCCCATTCTCATGGATGGCTACTACAAGAATGAAACGGCAACAGCCGAAACCTATCACGGCAAACACATGACCGTGGGAGACGTGGCCACCCGGGATAAGGAAGGCTATATTTACATTGTCGATCGGATAAAAGACATGATCATCCGGGGAGGTGTCAATATCTATCCGGCCGAAATCGAAGAGGTCCTCAACGCGATGGCCGACATCCAGGATGTTGCCGTCGTAGGAAAACCGGATCGTGAATTTGGGGAGGCCGTGGTCGCGTTTATCGTGGCGGCCAGGGGAGCGGCGATTCCCGAAGAAACCATCAGGGACTATTGCGCCGAGCGCATGGCCAATCAGAAGATTCCTGAAACTATCATTTTTATCGATGAAATCCCGAGAACCCCCACGGGCAAGATCCTCAAACGGGAACTCCGGGAAAGCGTTCCGGTGGAGAGTGAAGATTGAAGCTCCCCACCCCTCGAACGGTTATCACCCAAAGGAGCACAAATGAGTAGAAGCGACCCTTTTGAGGGCGTTATCGGACGCACCCATGCCGAATCCACGCCCTGGTGGCCCAAACCCAAAAGAACAGTGGACGACAGCCCCAACATCGTGATGATCCTGTTTGATGATACCGGATTTTCCCACTTCGGTTGCTACGGTTCTACGATCGAAACACCCAATATAGATCGCCTGGCCGCGGGCGGACTGCGCTATACCAACTTCCATACCACGGCGCTGTGCTCACCCACCAGGGCTTGTCTGATGACCGGCCGCGACCATCACACCGTCGGTATGCGCATGATAGCCAATGCGGACACCGGCTTCCCCAACACCCGGGGAAACATCACCCCCCATGCGGCAACCATCGCCGAGATGTTGCGCGAGGAGGGTTACGCCACATTGTGCGTGGGCAAATGGCACCTGGCGCAAGTCCAGGATACGTCGGCGGCCGGACCTTTCGATAATTGGCCCCTTCAGCGGGGCTTTGACCGGTACTATGGCTTTCTTCAGGGCGAAACCGACCAGTTCTACCCGGAACTGACCTACGACAACCATCCGGTAGATCCTCCCTGTGGACCGGAGGATGGCTATCACCTCACCGCAGATCTCGTCGATAAATCCATGGAATTCATCCGGGATCTGAAATCGAACCGGCCGGACAGGCCCTATCTTCTGTACCTGCCTTTCGGCGCAACCCACGCACCGCATCAGGCACCCCCCGAGTTCATCGATAAATACCGCGGTCGGTTCGACGAGGGATGGGATGAACTCAGGGAGCAATGGTACAAACGACAGCTGGATATGGGGATCATCCCCGAGGGAACGGAGCTGGCGCCCCGAAATCGGGGAGTCAAACCATGGGAGGCCCTTACCGAGAACGAACAGCGCTTTGCGATCGGCCTGCAGGAGGCCTTTGCCGGTTTTCTCGATCACACGGACCATCACATCGGGCGGCTGATCTCTTTTCTGGAAGACATGGGCGATCTTGACAATACGATCATCTTCCTCCTTTCAGACAATGGCGCCAGCCAGGAAGGCACCTCGACCGGCCTCATGGATGGGAGCAGGTATTTCGCGGGCGTGATGGCAGAAGATGTAGACGCTATCCAATCACGACTGGGGGAGATCGGCGGTCCCCACAGCCATTCCAATTATCCATGGGGCTGGGCCCAGGTTGGCAACACACCGCTCAAACGATACAAACAGAACACCTTCGGCGGCGGGGTACGCGATCCCCTGATCGTCCACTACCCACCCAAGATTAAGGACCCGGGCGGCATTCGCAGCCAGTTCCATCATGTCAACGATGTTGTACCGACCATTCTGGAATTGCTCGGTATTGAACCGCGAGAGACCTATGGTGGCTATCAGCAGATCCCCATTGCCGGGACATCCATGATGTACACCATGGATAAGCCGGACGAAAGAAGCCGGAAGGGCCCTCAATATTTCGAGATGTTTGGTCATCGCGGCATTTGGGCCGACGGATGGAAGGCGGTAACCCACCACAAGCGCCGGACACCTTTCAGTGATGAGGAGTGGGAGTTGTATCACCTGGACGAGGACTTTTCCGAGTGCCACAATCTGGCGACTGAACAGCCGGAAAAACTCCGCGAGATGATCGATCTCTGGTGGACAGAGGCCGGTCAGAAGGGCGTGCTGCCCCTCGATGATCGGACTGCCGGATTGTTCGATGTGGGCAGGTTTCGCCCCGGCTCACCGACGGCTCGCAGCCACTATGTCTACTATCCGCCGATCTCCCAGATCCCCAACGCTGCAACGCCGGGGATGGGTCTTCGAAACTGGCTGATGTCCGCAGATATCCAACGGCCCGATGCATCTGCAAACGGCGTGATCGTGGCTTCAGGTACGCAGAACCTTGGCTTCAGTTGGTACATCAAGGATGAGAAAGTGGTGTTTGACGCCAACATCTATACAGCACACCATGTCGTCAGCTCCACCGAGAAGGTGCCGGTGCGTTCAAGCACTATCGGGGTGCTTTTCACCTGGAAGGATCAAAAAGGCACCATCACCCTTCGGATTAACGGCGTCGAATGCGGCTCAGTGGGAGTGCCGGCAGCACTGCGCGGGGGCAGCACCGGTATGAGCGTCGGTCGGGACAGCCTGTCCCCGGTTACCGATGATTATGAAGCACCCTTTCCTTTTTCGGGAACGATCCACAGGCTTGAGGTCAATCTGGAGCCGTTCACGTCGCCGTCCGATGAGAAGGAGGATGCAGAAGTCAGATTTCAAACCGAGATGTCCCGGCAATAGCAAAAGGAGCTGAACCATGGGGAACAACAAATCACGAGAATTCAGGTACGGAAGAGACTGGCAGGATGAATACCAGAGAAAACAAGCGAGCGCCGAAGAAGCAGCTCAGTTGATTAACCCCGGGGAACGGCTTTACCTTCCTTTGGCCGGCGCCAGTGTCACCCATCATGAGATCGCCAAAAGAATGGACGAGCTCAAAAGCCTTGATATACATATGGCGCGTCCGATGGCCCAGGTTGTCGATTTTACGGCCGAAACCAACTGGGAGGACTGTTTTCGTATAGAGCACGAACTCTTTATCGGCGACGAGAACCGCTGGGCAACAGATGAAAAGCGGACCCTGTATAACCCGGTCATTTTCTCTCTTCAGATGAAGCCTTATGATGAGGATCGTCCCGAAAAGAGACCCATAGACGTGATCATAATAAAGGTCACGCCACCCAACGATCAGGGGTTCTGCAATTTTGGGCCCAATCTGTGGCACAGCAAGAGCCTGGCCGAAAGATCCAAGCTGGTCATGGCTGAGGTCGATGATACCATCCCCACCTGCCACGGAGAGGGGTGGATCCATGTTTCGGACATAGACACGTTCATTCTGACGCCGTCCAAATTACTCTCTGAAGAAGATATACAGAGAATAATTTCAATGACCGATGAGGATTCGCGGGATGAAATGGCCGCGCTTATACCCCAGATCGATCCCCTGACGCTGGCCAAATTTGGCGACTCACTGGCTCAATTTCCACCGGATGCCATTGCTCTGGCTATGGGACTGGCCGAACCGGAAGATGTGACCAAAAAGATTGCTTCGTATGTAAAAGATCTTGTCCACGATGGCGATTGTTTTCAGATAGGCGTGGGAGAACCCAGTGCTTCCCTTATCAGGCTAGGCGTGTTTGATGAAAGAAACGATCTGGGCATCCACTCCGAGTTGACCGCCGCGGGGATAGGCACACTGGTGGACAAAGGCATTGCCAACGGAAAATACAAGAGCATTCACAAGGGAAAAGCCATCGCAACGTCCTGGTCCGGAGCAAGCAGTGAAGATATTGAGATCATAACCAACAATCCATTATTCGAACTCCATGAGTCGCATTACGTGGTGAACATCAAAACCATCGCCCAAAACGACAATCAGCTGGCCCTCAACAACGCCATATCCGTGGATCTACTCGGACAGATCAATTCAGAAAGCGCCTTTGGTCCACGCATGATAAACGGAAGCGGCGGGCAACCTGAAACACATATGGGCGCATTGATGTCCAAGGGGGGTCGAGCCATTACGCTCATGCCTTCTACCCGACTGGAGGGAGCCATATCGAGCATTGTACCCATGTTCGATCAGGGCACAACCGTTACGATCCCCAGGCATTGGGCGGACATTATCATAACTGAATACGGGGTAGCTCGTTTGATGGGGAAGAATCATCGTCAGAGAGCCGAAGCGCTGATCGAGATCGCTCATCCGGATTTCAGGGACGAATTGAAGGAAAAGGCCAAGGAACTGTTTTACGCCTGAGTCGTTACGCCGTTGAGAACGATCATCTACCTGCAGGGAGGGTTTCCCTATGGAAATTGGGTTGACCAAAATGTATCTCTTTGACCTTATCTATATCCAACGATAGCAGCTCGCCTGACCGCATGTGGATGGCAATCTTGTCTTCCTGAATCACACCACTGACTTTATCGCCAACCCTGAGGCTAACCACAGCACTCTTCCTGCCGCCGATCATAGAGCCCTTCTTTCCATCATCTCCTTCGAAGTTGATGTTCTGAATCTTCTCGGATTCAAATGTCAGGGTTCCATACTGCGTTTTCAGTGTGAAAGCAGCAGCCTCTATCTTTCCGCTTATGGCATCACCATTCGTAAGCAACAATTCGTCAAACTCACCCCCTGGAGAGAAACTGAAACTCGACCGTGTGCCATCATCCAAGAATTCAATCTTAGCTACTGCTGAATGCTCCATTTGCCATGGTCCAAACTGTGACATCCCCCGCATGGGTCCGGCGGGCGACAATTGGAAGACGTCTCTCCTTCCATCTTTGAAGGCGACCTCCACCTCGAGTTTAAGATTACCCGGTTTCACGAAACGTATAATATCCATATCCCTAAAATTCAGCGAAATTGAACTCCCTTTCCAGGAGACATCGTAAGCTTTATGGTTCTGGTTACTTTGAGCGAATTTCTTGATGATCATCGGCCCACGGCCTATGGGGTAAACCCTTACTGTAAAATCCTCACCATCTGGAAAAGACAATTTGGGGAGAA
>JAZFSW010000314.1:0-2380 GCA_036446375.1 Desulfobacterales bacterium
AACACCTGCCTCGCACCCTAGCATATCGCGCCAGAAAACACGAATGATAGTGCATCAGAATACTAATTATTCGTATTCAACAGAATACAGATAAATTGTATTTGCATTGTAACTATTGGTAATTATAATATATAATGAAATCGTGGATTACGATTATCTTAGAATGGCGTAACCATAGAATACACTGTATCGGTGGGACATCCCCTGCTTCGTGGCTAGCGTATCGTCCATGAACCCAGACAGGATCCCGGTCCGAATGTCAGAGGACCGCGAGCACAAGAAACCATGACCTCTGGGATAGGGTGGCATATGTCGATAAGCGTATCGAGCCTTCGGTTTCTATTGCAGTTAAACGTTTGATACTGTATGGTGCACAATTGGTTTTTCTGGCCGGGCGGTGGCCTTTCCGTGACGAATCGGATGATTACCGGAAAGAATGAAAGGATGGTGGTCTAAGTGAGCGTGTCATGCGTTGTGCTGAATGGTGATTTTACCTATCTTAGCACCGTTAGCTGGAAGAGAGCGATCAAGCTCGTCCTGGCTGACAAGGTCAAAGTCCTGAAGCATTCAGACATGACGGTCAACTGTGTCGAGGATTCATTTAGGGTACCGGCTGTTGTAGCTCTGATCAAGGTCATTCGCATGGTCTACAGGAACAAGGTGCCCTTCAGCAAGAAGAATGTCCTGGTTCGTGACCAACACCGGTGCGTCTATTGTGGTGCCAAAGGCCGAAGCCTGACGTTGGATCATGTGGTTCCCCGATCAAAGGGGGGCAAAACCGACTTCGACAATTGTGTTGCGTGCTGCAAGCACTGCAACGCAAAGAAAGGTGACAGAACGCTGCGAAAGGCCGGCTTGTATCTTCGGACACGACCGTATCAGCCCACGATTTCTGAATTTCTCCGGCTGAAGCTTAAACATACCGGGGTCTATAGGTACCTCGTCGAACTGGGCATATACTAGCAATGATTCTTCACCACGGAAAGGCACAGAATCAATCACGGAAACGACGTCTCAGGTTGTCCTTTGCATCTCAGTGAAATTTCGTGGAAATCCGTGGCAAAACCAAAATGCGGTTTCTCTCCGGTCAAATCTATCGCGTTCTTGGACCAGCGACCGGGCGGACACTCTAAAAACCTGTGCCCACTAAGCCTTGGGACAGGTTTTCAGCCGATACCCCTGTTCATGGGATATCGGGCAAGAATTCATCCCCAATAAACTGCTCTTCCTCAAGTTGGCGGATTTCTTCTTTGGTCATCCCCAATAGCTCACCGTATACATAGTCGTTATGTTCACCCAGACAATTTGGCGGCATTCGGACACTCAGGGGGGTTTTAGAAAACCGAAAACCCATTCCCGGATAGCGGCGGGTCCCGGTTTCCCGGTGGGTTACTTCTTCAAAAAAGCCTCTTTCTTCGAGATGGGGATCAGCGAACAGGTCGGACTGTCTGGCGACCGGGGCTGATGGAACGCCCGCATTCTGCAGCAGATGCATAATATCGTAGGGGTCTTGTTCTATGGTCCATTTCTCAATGCTTTGGTCAAGATCATCCTGGTTTTGCCAGCGACTTAATCCATCATCGAATCGTTTGTCTTTTGTCCAGGGCGGATTTCCGATAGCCCCGCAAAAAGCCTTCCACTGTACATCCGATGAGACAGCGATGACCACCCACCGATCCTCTCCCTGGCATCGATAGCACCCATGGGGCGCCATGGCGGGATCGCGATTGCCGATGGCTTCCGGTACGCGGTTGTTCATGGTATATTCCATTATCGAGTCACCCATATGGGGCAAAAATGCTTCGGCCTGAGACAAATCGATGAATTGTCCCTTTTCCTTCCTTCGCCGATAATGCAATGCGGTCAGAACAGCGAAAGCAGCGGTAGTGGCAGCCACATTGTCACTCCAGACCTGGCCGGGGGATCGTATGGTAATGTCATCTCCCGGATAACCCCGCAACGACGATTGGCCGGCCATGCTACCGAGACTGGCACCGACAGCCGAATAACTTTTATAGGGACCGGTCGCACCGTAACCGGAAGCCGAGAGCATGATGATATCCGGCTTCACACGCTTTAGATCCGCATAACCGATACCCAACCGATCCATGACACCCCCGGCAAAGTTTTCCATAACCACATCGGCCCTTTCGACCAGTCGTTTATAGATGTCCACTCCCTTGGGGCGAGTGAGATCAAGGGTTATGCCATATTTATTTCGTTGCAGTGCATGGAGCTGAAACCAGCGGTCCCACGGCTTTTCACCGGGATCATTGTCGGCATACCCACCTGCGAGCCCTTCAATTGTCACCGGATGTACACTGAATCCCCTGGTGAATGGTGAAAGCACCTGAATGGACTCAACGCGGATGACCTCGGC
>JAZFSW010000315.1:0-6750 GCA_036446375.1 Desulfobacterales bacterium
CCGATTAGAAATAACTGAGACCACTGGGTCTGATCTCGCCAGAATGTTTTTGTTTCTTTGATAAGAAAGGCCCGGGTGGGACCGGGGAGGAAACCGAGAAAACCCAAAGGCCGTTTCCCCGTGGTTTTGAAAAGTCGTATCTGCGCCGATTGGGCCTTTGAGTAACCCTCAAAATACAGCGCCCTGGCTCCCCAGAAGAGGGCCAGCGCAGAGAAGCCCGCACCACTCCAGGAAAGAGCCGTATGGAACAACGCGTTTCGTACATCACCGGAAAGGGCCGCCTTGAGACTGTCAAAGGCCCAGGTGCTCGGGAGCAGGGGAGATGCCGGTGTACTGAGATTGCGCAGGTATAGCAGTGCCGAGGCAAAGGGCTCAGGATCCACGAGTCGTTCGGGTCTCAGTAGCCGGAAAGCCATATAAAGAACCACCAATACGATAAGGCCCAGAAATACAAAAATGCTCCTCATACGGCTTGCCGGCAATACGTGGACAGCCAATAACACAAGACCGGCGCTCACGGCAGATGCAATGACACACAGGGGTAGCAGCGCCACGGCAATATGGGTGTAGAAGAACATTCCGGCCGAATAGACATTGCCATAGGCGATGAAAACGGGAATTGCATAGACAATGACCGTCCATGAACTGTCCACGGTACTCTCAATCCATCGTGAAAAGAAGATGGTTTCACAGGGCACCGGCATCGCATGCACCAGCTTCAGGTCTTTGCTCAGATAAAGCTTGGATAGCGCGGTGAGGATGGAGCTGAAAATCAGAAGAGAAAAGAAGGTCAGCAGCACCATCGACAGCAGCTTGTAGGCCAGAATGTCGCCAAAGTCCACGACCTGCTGGAAATAGATCAGCACCCGGTGGGATACCGCATAAATGCCCACCCAGAAGGTCAGACCAATAGCGAAAAAAAGAAAAAGCCGCAGTCCACGCTTCTCTTGCCGGCCCGCATTTCTAAATGACAGGAGGCGCGGCTTGATTAATGTGAATACCGGGTTCATTATTATTACGCTTCCGCAGTCAATTGAAAGAACACCTGCTCCAGATCCGCCTCTCCCAGGTCGGCTGCGCGCTTCAGGTCGGCCAGTGTTCCGATGGCAACGATCTGTCCCTGGTTGATGATGCCGATACGATCGCAGACATCTTCTGCCAATCTCAGGGTATGGGTAGAGATAAAGATCGTGGTGCCGTTCGATGCGAGCTGTTTGAAAAGATGCTTCACCATTTCGATGCCTCGGGGATCAAGACCGACCATCGGTTCATCGACAACGATCAGCGGCGGGTCATGCAGGAGCGCTGCACACATGATCAGCCGCTGTTTCATACCATGGGAATAGGACTCGATTAGCTCATCGGCCCGATGGGCAAGGGAGAACATATCGAGTAGCGCCTTTCCTTTTGCCAGAAACGTCTTTTCATCCACCCCGTAAAGATCGCTGGTAAACCGCAGAAACTCCATTCCGGTAAGTTTTTCATATAGAAAGGGCCGATCCGGAATCAGTCCGATTTTCTGTTTCGCTTTTTCCGGTTCCTGACCCATGGAGGTGCCATCGATGGTGACCGTTCCTTCCGTTGGTGACAAAACCCCGCCGATCATCTGTATCGTGGTTGTTTTTCCTGCACCATTGGGGCCGATAAAGCCGAATATCTCACCGGGGGCGACATGCAGGTTCACCCGGTCCACGGCAATCACATCGCCGTATATCTTTGACAGATTCTGCAATTGGATCATTGTGTCAGCTCCAGCGCTTGATGGTTATTCTTCCCGTGTCAGGATTTCAATACCTACCTTTCCGATAATGCCGATAAGATCGATCTGTTTGTCGGGCTCACCCCTGACGATACGCAGGTGGGTCACATCCGCCGGCATCTGTCCCAGCAATGCATCGACGGTAATCCATCTGCCAAGATAGATCGCATTCCATGCGTGGTAGTAGAAACGGCCTCTCATATACACGAGACCGGCCTCAATCTGAGCCGGTATGCCGGCCGCCCGGGCCATCGCCGCCATGAGAACCGCATGTTCATTGCAGTCCCCCACACGGTTTTTCAGGGTTTCAAGGGCATTGGGCACCGACAGGACGGGGCGTTTGTCAATATTGGCATATATCCAGTTCATGATTTTATCGGCTTTGACGCCCGGCGAATCTTCCGGCGATACAATCTCGGATACGATCCGGCCAATGTCCGGGTGATCGGACTGGATAAATGCCGTTGGCTCCACAAAACGATTGATGTCTGCACCTGCCAACCCGGGCGCCGGTACCGTTTCCTTTGCAACGACCAGAATGCCATCTTTATAAGATTGCCTCCCCCCATCCAGTGCGTTGTGTTCGGGAATGCCGGTGATCTTCAAGGTAAGGCGGGCAAGCGTCAGCGGATTGTCCA
Source organism: Desulfobacterales bacterium (assembly GCA_036446375.1). Lineage (GTDB taxonomy): Bacteria > Desulfobacterota > Desulfobacteria > Desulfobacterales > JAZFSW01 > JAZFSW01. The sequence continues at coordinate 2,398 of JAZFSW010000315.1, forward strand.
TACGCCCCTCTGGGTATATAGAGACCATCTCCACCAGATCGGTACTTGAGGTCAGCGCCAGGCCATCCAATGCATCGGCCTCTGTTGCCTGTTCCAGTCGCAGACCCAACAACCCTTCTTCTCTTAATACCGTCCCGTCCTCAGCGATCCACGCGGTCTGGGAGGTCCCCATGAATTCAATCGACATCCTCCTGGATTCGATCGTGCGCCCCATTATGGTCAGAACTTCGTTTCCTTCCATGGTGATCTGAACGGGTCGTTGCCCCATGGTGGAGGGATCAAATATCAGGAATCGTCTGACGTCATTGGGCTTCATATCCGTACTCAGGGCTGCATCCAGGGCACTTGAGGTGAGAAACAAGCCCCCTTCCACCGGAATATTGATCTCATGCTCGCCGGAGAAAACGGTGAGCATTCCGTCGGCCTGCCTGCCGTGCAGCTTGAAGTGAAACAAGCTGGACTGCAGATCGAAACTGAATGCAACCAGGCTCATATCCGCATTGAGCTCACCGGTGGTTCTAACGTGGATGTCCTGAACCATACCCATGGTGTTGATCCGCATGTGGGTCGATTCAGAAAGGCTGTAGCCGTCATCATGAGGGGAGATGCGTCGGTGGGAGTACCCGATCTTTCGGTCTTTCTGGGAAATGGTCATCCAGGATTCTTTTCCCTCGGTAGGGGAAGAGACCGGGAGCAGAAGGGGCGTTTCCCGGTGGAAAAGACCCAGTCGAAGTCCCATGAGAAACAGGAAGGTCAGTCCGCATAGCACCGTTACGATTGCCGCCGGGCCGATCGGATGGAAACGCTTCTTCAGACCGGCACTTTCTTCGCCGGGCCTAGAAATAACTCGTTCCATCCCAGCAATGGGTGCATAGCTTTTCTTTCGGAAGCCCAATGGCATCGATAAGGTCATCCAATCTCTGGTATTTCAGGGTCGTCAGTCCCAGTTGTTGTCGGATATGATCGATCATGTTGAGATTCTTGTCCGAGCCGCATTCTGCATACCCCTCCAGCGATACCTCTTCGGTGCCTTCGATCGCCTTGATCGCTTTTCTGCCGGCCAGATCCAGGGTAGAGCGGGAGGTGGAGAAATTAAGGAACTCACAGGGATAGATCAGGGTGGGGCAGGCCGGGCGCATATGAACTTCCTTTGCGCCATAGTCGTAAAGAATCTGGACATTGTCCTGCAATTGGGTGCCCCGTACAATCGAATCTTCACAGAACAGTATATGCTTGTCTCGTATCAACGCCTTTATCGGTATCAGCTTCATCTTTGCCACGAGATCGCGCTGTTCCTGATTTTGCGGCATAAAGCTCCGCGGCCATGTGGGCGTGTATTTCACAAAGGGACGCATGTAGGGGATATGTCTCTCATTGGAATAGCCCAAGGCATGCCCGACACCCGAATCCGGGATTCCTGCAGCAAGATCGATTTCAACATCATCGTTTCTGGCCAGTGCCGTACCGCATCGATAGCGAACCGCTTCCACATTGATCCCCTCATAACTGGATGCCGGGTAACCATAGTAGACCCACAGAAAGGAGCATACCTGCATCTTTTCCCCGGGCGCAGCCAGTTGCTCGCACCCGTCGGCGGTGATGCGAACGATCTCGCCGGGTCCCATGTGTTGGTCGACGTCGAATCCGATGTTGGGGAACGCACAGGTCTCGGAGGAAGCTGCATAGGCACCATCCTTTTTACCGATAGTAATCGGCGTTCGCCCCAACCTGTCCCGGGCGGCAATGATGCCATCTTCCGTCAGCAGAAGAAGGGAACAGGACCCTTTGATGCATTCCTGGGCATATTGTATCCCTTCGGTGAACGATGCTTTCTCGTTGATTAATGTAGCGATCAGCTCCGTCGGATTGGCTGCCTCGCCGCTGGTTTCGAAAAAGGTCGTTTTCCTGGCCAATGCCTGCTGTGTCAGTTCGGATATATTGGCAATTTTTGCCACAGTGGCAATAGCAAAGGTTCCCAGATGCGACCCGATAATCAGGGGTTGGGCATCATTATCGCTGATGACACCGATGCCATCGGAACCATGAAGGTCATTCAGATCAGGCTCCAGCTTGGATCGAAAATAATTGTTTTCGATGTTATGGATCGATTTGTCGAATCCGTTGGAATTTTTAACGGCAAGACCGCCTCTTTTCGTCCCCATGTGAGAATGATAGTCCGTACCGTAGAACAGATCGAGAACACAATCCTCTTTCGACACCGTACCAAATAGCCCACCCATTTTCTTCCTCCTATTTCAGTTCATCTGCATCGGGTAATCGACGCGTCTTCTTTATGCTGCTGCGGTGATGTTTGCCGGCCAGCCGGCGTTCTTTGGATGTTCGGGTTGGTCTTGTTTTTCGTCTGGTGCGGGGTTTTTCGAGAGCCCTGCGAATCAATGCTGTCAACCGGTCCCGTGCATCCTGCCGATTTCGTTCCTGCGACCGAAAGCGGCGCGCATCGATAATCAATATGCCGCTGTCCGTGATGCGTCGTCCGGCGATCGCCTTTAATCGACTGCGAACATCCGGTGGCAGGGAAGGGCAATTGTCCACATTGAATCGGAGCTGAACGGCAGAGGCCACCTTGTTGACGTTCTGTCCTCCCGGACCGGATGCGCGAACAAAATCCTCTTCAATCTCATGCTCTCCAATGACAATGGTCTCTGTGATCTGAATCATGGCGGAGCCATCGGCCTAAACCTTCCTATCTCTCACATCAGGCTTCGCTAAAGCTACGACCCGACAGGGAGCTCACAGGGGACACAGAGATAGAGAATAAGATAGTCATGCCCTTTGCGTCTTTGCGCCTTGCGCGAGAATTCCAGTTTCCTGATGGCTAGGTTGTCTGTTCTCTGCGTTCTCGGCGTCTCTGCGGTGAGCCAAACACCAGGCTAGATATCCCATTTCACCAGCGCCGATCCCCATGTCAACCCGGCGCCAAAGGCCACGAGCAGAACATAATCATCGGTCTTGAGCAGACCCTTTCGGTGCGCCTCATCAAGGGCGATAGGTATGGATCCGGACGATGTGTTGCCGAATTTTTCCACATTGGTGTAGACCATGTCCATGGAAACACCCATTCTCTCTGCTGTGGCCTGAATAATTCGCATATTGGCCTGGTGAGGAATCACCAGTGTGATATCGTCACTGGTAAGGTCGTTGTGGGATAGGGCTTCCAACCCAATCGACGAAAGGCATGAAACAGCCTTTTTGTAAAGACGATTGCCGTCCATGATAAGGTAATAGGGTTTCAGATCCATGTCATCGAGAATTTCAGGTTTGGCCGCGTTCCCATAGGTCGAATAGAGCAGATCCCACGCCTTGCCGTCCGATTTAAGATGGGTAGAGACAATGCCGGTTTCCTTTTCTGTCGATTCGACCACAACCGCACCGGCGCCATCACCCAGCAGCACACAGGTGCCACGGTCCTGCCAGTTCAGGATGGTCGACAATCGATCGACGCCCACCACCAGCGCTTTGCGGCACGATCCCGCCGAAATGGCATTGTTTACAACCCAAAGGGCATAAAGAAACCCGGTGCATCCTGCAGAAACATCAAAGGCGAAGGCATTTTCAGCGTTGAGTGCTTCTTGTATCATACAGGCAGCTGAGGGGATCTGTTGGTCCGGCGTTACCGTCCCAACAACGATCATATCCAGATCCGCTGCCGAGATCCCTGCCATTTCCATCGCCTTCAGTCCCGCCTGGCTTGCCAGATCGGCCGTGCTTTCATTGCGAGCATTGGATGCGATATGTCGTTCTTTGATGCCGGTACGTCGGGTAATCCATTCATCTGACGTATCCACGATGCCTTCAAAGTCCTTATTGGTCAGTATCCGTTCGGGCGCTGCCGATCCAGTGCCGGTTATGCGAGCTTTGTGCATCATTAGCTTGTCTTTCTCAGTGGCTATCATAGTGAAAACGCTCCGAATAAACAGTGGCCGACTATAGGCCAAATGATGGAGGATGTCAAAGTCAAATGTCTGCAAAATCTCTGTCAGAAATCGGTGTCAGTTACAGGCGGCTCCTCTGGCCCCAATATCGGTTCGTCTGCCCGGGAAAGAAACTGAATCCTCTCGCAAAGGCGCGAAGGCGCAAAGGAAATGGCCTAAATGTAAAGCATCCTGGCCCAAAGGACCAGGCCTTGGTTTGCCCCTGAAAGGGGCCGTTCTTGTCCCAGGTGGCAAGTGTGAAGTGACTAAAGTGAGCTAAAGTGCCTAAAGTTAAGGCGTCGCTTCGCTCCACCAATCGAGACCTTTGAATTTCTCCTCACAGCAAACTTGCTGAATTGTAATATCAGTAGATTACAATTCCAATTCTTTCAAAATGCGCTGTTTTTCAAAGGTCTCAAAT
>JAZFSW010000316.1:0-4037 GCA_036446375.1 Desulfobacterales bacterium
GAAGTACCTTGGATGGCTCCGAACGGTGACCTCAACGATTCCCTCAGAGGAAGTTGTCAAGTCAGTCATCCAGGAGGAGTACTACCATAATTTTCGCTTTTTCAGCAATAGCGCGATTTATCGAATAATTATGTCAAAGAGCAGAAATCGCGCGGTGGATGCATTGCCCATAGCCGCATGACCGCGCAAAACTTAGGACTGTCAAGGTATGAAGTGTCCGATTCAATTCTCACCATTACGCTCAATCGCCCGGAAAAGCTGAATGCCGATACGCCGGTCATGAGAGCCGAGGTTGTGGATGCCCTCAACAGGGCCGATGAGGATGACGGTATTAGGGTGATAATTACCACGGGGGCTGGGAGAGCTTACTGCGCCGGTGCGGATTTTGATGTCCTGAACTCCCCCCCTGGCGGGGGTAGTGAAGGCGGTGGTGAAGTCAGTATTGATGACTACCAGGACGGTGGCGGTATCGTCACCCTACGAATGTATGACATGAAAAAGCCGATGATTGCAGCCATCAATGGCGCAGCTGTCGGGTATGGCCTTACACAGACGTTGCCAATGGACATTCGCCTCGCATCGGAGAATGCGCGGATGGGCTTTGTCTTTGCCCGGCGTGGGTTTGTAACCGAGGCATGCAGCAGTTGGTTTCTGCCCCGCATCGTCGGAATGAGCCAGGCGGCAAAATGGGTTCTCACGGGAAGCGTCTTCGATGCCCGGGAAGCACTTGCCGGCGGTCTGGTGAGTGAAGTGCTGGCCCCGGAACGTCTGATTCCCAGGGCGCGCGAAATTGCGACGGAAATCGTTAGGAACACTTCGGCGATTTCGGTGGCGCTTTCCCGGCAAATGCTCTGGAAGATGGCGGGGGCCGACCACCCCATGGAGGCCTTCAAGATAGACTCTAAGGGTATGCATTACCTGAAAAGGGCCGCAGATATGAAGGAGGGCGTTGGTTCCTTCTTAGAGAAGAGAGCACCCCATTTCCCGATGAAGGTCAGCACCGACATGCCTGATTTCTATCCCTGGTGGACCGACAGATCATTCAAATAATGAGATAACCAGCGAGGTTCAGAATATGACTACTACAACCACACCTAACGAATTGCCCCGGGGAATACCGGAAGCGGTGGGGATGTCGGGTGAAGGTCTGGCCCAAATCAGTAATGTCGTTCAGGGGTTCATCGATGCGGGCAAGATCCAAGGTGCGGTTGTGGGCGTGAGCCGTCGAGGGAAGGTCGTCTACTTTAAAGCCCAGGGCGTTTCAGACCTGGACACCGGAGCCCCCATGCAGGAGGACAACCTGTTTCATATGGCATCGTCGACCAAGCCCGTGCTGGGCGTGGCGGCAATGATGATGATAGAGGAAGGCCTCTTCAAACCGATCGATGCGGTGCAGACGTATATCCCCGAGTTTAGAGATATAAAGGTAGCCGTACTCAAGGATCCTGCCGACAAAGATATCAGTCCGGAGTTTGTGCTTAAAGACAATATTCCGGCCCATCGGCTTGTCGATGTGCATCGGCCGGTAACGATCCGCGATCTGTTGACCCACACCTCGGGGCTAGCAAGCTTCGGTCTCGGCGAAGCGGTTTCAACATGGAAATGGCCGCCGGATGAAGCAGATACGCTTGCCAGCTGGATTCCCAAGGTGGCGGCTGGTCCTCTGGATTTTCAGCCCGGATCGCGGTGGATGTATAGCGGGACCGTTGGGCTGGACGTGGTCGCAAGGATCATCGAAATCGTATCCGGAACGCCCTTTAACGCGCTTGTCCAGGAACGCATCTTCGATCCACTGGATATGAAGGACACCCACTGGAATATACCGGAAGACAAAATACCTCGCCTGGTTGTCATTCGCGGCGACAAGGGAAACTGGCGGAAACCCACCCGATATTTCTCCGGCTCCATTGGCCTTATCAGCTCGCCACGAGATTATCTGCATTTCGAACAGATGCTGCTAAACGGCGGAACGCTGTTTGGTAATCGACTGCTCAGCCCGGGTTCGGTTGCCCTGATGTCCAGCAATCAGGTGGGGGACCTCTACCGGGAAAAGGGGGACACCAAAGGCGTTGGATTCGGTTACACCGTTTCCATCACGCTTGATCCCGATAGGGCAAAGAGTACGCGGAGCGCAGGCGCTTTTGGCTGGGGCGGGGCTGCGGGCACCATGTCCTGGACCGAACCCAAGGAGGCGTTGACCGCCGTCATCATGGTGCAGCAGCCGACGATCGATCTGCCAAACGACGTTTCCCAGGCGATCAGGGAGGCGATTGTTGATTGAGGGATCGTTTGCTGGCCCGCCCTGATTCTCAGCGACACAACGTGCCGTATTGGCAGAGGTCACGTCACTCATGGTGATGACTTTCTGAATTGGTAAGAATTTCTGTTCCAGTTGAATGAAGTATTACGAAGAGGGCATGGGGCTCAGTCCATCAACAGCTCGGCTATAGCAATACCCGACTCGCCGGCGACGACATACAGCAGAAAAGTGCGGCCGTCCTCCTGGAATATGCATGGATCCCTGAGTTGGTTCACAGGGGTGTTTACGCTACTTCTGACGGACGGCGCGATGGGGAGATCGGCACCTTCCCAGTTGTGTGTCGGGCGAAGGACCTCTACCGGTTGGGATTCTTTCCAGGTGGCCCAATCACCACGGATATCGATGGTAGAAAGTAAAATCCGTTCCGGTGCATCCCCGACCTGGGTCCAGAATACCAGCAGATGCGCATCCGTCACCAGCAGAGCTGCATGTCGCATGTTCTCATTGAATAGCCGGGGGCCTTTTTCAAACCCGGTTATACCGTCTTTTGATCGATAGAAGATGCCCGGCATCACCATGGCATAGATCATCCCGTTGTGGTGGAACGCCTTCAGATATGATTTGTCCACAATGACCTCCTCCCGAGCGGCAAAGTGAATACCGTCTTGGGATGTGGCCACCCTGGAAACCTGGTAGCCGAAGCTGTCCAAACCATGATAATACATGCGGATCACTTTCTGCTTGCGGTCCACATGCACATCCGGGGATGCAATATGGGGGTGTGTTAGGTCATCCCAGACACTTGGCACATGGGGTGCCCTGGGCTCTTGAAGCTGCTCTCTGGGTATCGTTGCCAGCGTTCGGAGATGGGATGGCATGGTTTCCGGAACGTCAGGCGGCCCGGTGAGAAAATGAGATTCCCCCAATTGCAGGCTTCCGGGTCCATAGATGGTCCACGGACCTATCAGGCGACTCGCATATGCCAGGCGGATATGTTTGCCTTTATGATCGGCAAAGTACAGATAATACTTCCCAAGGGGCTGTTCTACCCATTCCGGCACTCGAATCAGTGATGGGCCATTGATATTGCCGCCGGGAGAACCTTCCATATCGGGTCGAACAATCGGATTATCTGCCATGTGTTTCACACGGATTGTCATTTTGCCCTTCTCTCCCCGTTGCATGGTTCCGGGTGCGCCATCGAGATTGCTTTCCGGCGCTCCCAGATCGTCTTGCCTTTTGTTCAATGGTCCGGCTGATGTCTCCGAAGCCCCTATGCAGACCAGAATCAAAACAATAGAAACGGCCATCCCAACCAATCGAAACAGACGATTCACCATCGGGTCACCCTATCGGCCCTATACCGGATTGATACGAGCGTCGCCTCTGGCCAAAAAAACGGCTGGTCAAATCGAGAAGGAAACTTGTTTTCATATAGGGACAATCCAAATCGCTATCGGGATCGCAATCGAAATCGAAGGCTCTTGGGCACAAACAAAGGACCGATCCCGATTTCGATCCCGATAGCGATAAAGCAACACTTGAGCCCTTGGATCCCTTTCGAGTATAGTATCATCTGTAGATCCCGGGCAGCTGTCGGTCCCTCGTTTCCCTTGACTCACAGTACATCTCATGTAATATTTCGACCTGACAAAAGCAATGCCCTTTCCTTAATGACAGATCCGATATGCGCCTATGCGGAAACGTCTTTGTATAGCGAAGTCAGTATTGATGGCGTCGTAAAAAGTCTCCATCTACGGCGTTATAGCGTTTGGCC
>JAZFSW010000317.1:0-2522 GCA_036446375.1 Desulfobacterales bacterium
ATGGAGCTTGCCATCGATGCCGGTGCAGAAGATGTCCGTGAAGACGGACCGAATTTTGAAATCATTGCCGATCCGAGGGATTTTGAGGCGGTAAAGGAGGCGATCGACAGCCGTTCCATCCCCTATATCGTGGCCGAAATCACCATGCTCCCCCAATCATCCCTGAAAATTGAAGGGAAAGAAGCCGAACAGATGATCCGCCTGATGGAGACATTTGAAGAATGCGAGGACGTTCAGAAGGTTTACACCAATGCGGATATCCCGGATGAAATTGTTGAAGGTATCGAATGATCCCTATTGCTCCATTCGAAGCACGTCGACCCCTTCCGGGATCTCAAAGCTGAACAATGCGTCACTCAGGGTCTCCAGGAACCGGATGCCCTTCAACCGAATCCGGGTTTCATCCCCATCGGCATTGGCCGTTGTAATCTCAAGAATATCGAAGGCCTTTTCAGAAATCAGCAAGCGAACAATCGAGATACTGAATGTCTTCTTCTTCGGCAACAGGATGAGCATATAATCACCATTGCCATCAACCCCATTCAGGCGAATGTTGAACGTTTCCCGGATCAGCTTCATATCAGTCAGGAAACCCGCCCCTTTTCCATCCCCAAAAAACGTTGGATAGCCGCCGAGTATCACTTGCCTGTCATCCGGTTTGTACACCCAAAGGGTCTTTCCATCGGTGATAATCGTCTGTCTATCCGGTCGTTCATATACCCATCTCATTTTTCCCGGACGTTTGACAAATATTTCCCCCGAAGCAGAATCGGATATGTCCATAGCCTTTATCGTGGACACTTGCTCAAATCGGGCAGAAAATCCTGGGGCCGCATACCGGTTTTCAATCCCTGCCAGGATTTTCTCAAGGGTGAGAACCGATACCGGGGGCGCTGAATCGGAGGCCCGCGCCACGGTCCTATCCGGTGGCATCAGGCATAGGGCACCGACGAGTAGGGCAAAGAGAATGGCAGTTACATTGTTTTTCATAAAAATCTGCTATGAAGAGGGATAATTTCGGGTGGCCCAATTGTATCGGCAACCATTACTTTGAAGGAAAGAGAAGATTTAGGGATTTCTTACTCGAAGATTGGTTCTCCCGTCTCATTTTCTCCTCCATTTCCTCGGTTCTTTTCATATAGAGCTCATCCTCGTAGTTTTCCGTGGCAATGATCCGAGGGGTAATCAGCACAACCAATTCGGATTTTCTCAGGCTATCGTCGGTCTTGCCAAAAAAAGATCCCAGCCCGGGAATCCCGCCCAGGCAAGGAATCTTATCCTCTGTTTTGGTGAGTATATCCTCAATGAGGCCGCCGAGAAACACGGTCTGGCCGCTTCTGGCCAACAACCACGTGGATACCGTTGTGCGCTTAACACTCGGCGTGCCATCGGCACCGATGTCCACTGAATTGATGCTTGGAGACACGTTGAGCAATACACTCCCCTCATCGTCGATATAGGGGGTGATTTCCAGGATGGTACCGGTATCGATGAACTGAACGGACTCTGTGGTCACCCCGAGGTTGGACGTGGTGACCCGATATCCCTGTTGGCCACCCACCTGAACCCTGGCCAATTTGCCGTGAATTGCAAGGATCTTGGGTGTGGAAAGTGTATTGACTTCGGTTATGCTCCGCAAGGCGTTAAGTGCCGCCGAAAATTGGGTAGTCGATCCGGCCCCGGTGATAATGGTGCCGGCAATGCCCGCGCCGGTCGGTACCGGCACTGCTCCCGATACGGCGGGAAGCGCTACCGAACTGAATCCCCCTGTTCCCAGAGACACATCGCCAAGCATCTTCTGCCAGTCAACACCCAGGGACATAGCGTCGGTGAGCGTTACCTGAAGGATTTTTGCTTCGATCATCACCTGCTTGGGTTTCGCATCCCAGTAACTGAGCATGGTTTCGATCTTTGCTATGTTTTCCGGTGTGTCTTCTACGATAAGGGTTTTGGATGGCTCATGGATCTTGATCATCCGCATACCGGGAATGGCATCGAGAATCTCCTGAACCTTATCCACTTCGGCATATCTGAGCCTGAAGATGCGCATTTTCAGCCGTTTTGCCTGGGGATCTCTTTCTCCTTTGGGTTTGAAGAAATAGTATAAATCCCCGTGTCGGGTATAGCTGAACCCGCCGGCAAGGGTGATAGCATCCAGAGCCTGGCTCAGGGTCCGGTCGTAAAGATGAACGGAGACATTGCCGGTCACCTCATTGGCCATGACGATATTCAGCTCTCGCTGGATGGACAGCGCTGAAAGCAGCTCGCGGATATCGATCTGGGGGAAGTTCAAGGTAAGTAGATTCTCCGCCGATTCTTCCTCCTTAGCCTCTTGCGTCTCCGTACCCGGTAGAAGCAGGTTTTCCTCAGCTTCAACTTCTCCTGCTTCCCTAACCGGTGGTGGGGCTTTCTCCTGGGCAAACAGTCCGGTTTCCGTAAGTATCTGGGTGATTCCGAATGCGACCAGGACGATACATACCCATCGTAACTGTGCAGTCATCGCTAATGGGAACCGTTTCATA
>JAZFSW010000318.1:0-7374 GCA_036446375.1 Desulfobacterales bacterium
GGCGTTGCAGACCCTTAGCACCCGGTCGGATGAATATTATGAGTTTACAAACGCTGATGAGGGAGCCCGCGTGTTCCGGTATATGGCGCCCCTCATGGCTGAGAAACCATGCCTGAAGTGCCATGCCAAACAAGGATACAAAGAAGGTGACCTGAGAGGGGGTATCAGCGTAACGATAGGGGCCGATCCGTTTATCACCAACGAAAAATCCCAGATCGCCTACCTTACCACAGCCTATGTCGCCATATGGTTTTTCGGTCTGCAGGGCATCGGGCTGGGGATGATCCGTTTGAAGAAGGAAGAAACGAAACGGGAAGCTGTGGTGGTCCAGCTGCAGGACGCACTGGCAGAGGTCAACGCGCTGAGCTGCCTGCTGCCGATTTGTGCATCATGCAAGAAGATCAGAGACGATGAAGGGGATTGGCGTAACATCGAAACATATGTTGCCACCCATTCCGAAGCCGAATCCAGTCATGGCATCTGCCCGGAATGTGCGGAAAAACTATATCCTGATTTCGTATCTGACGATGACGAAGTCTGATCCCTCTTTAGTGAATATCCTTGGCCGCATCTTCGAGAGCATCTCTGAAATCAGGATGGGCGATCTGGATCAGTGCCTTCGCCCGCTCCCTGTGGGTCCTACCGGCAAGTTGTGCGATGCCCCACTCGGTAATCACGTAATCGGCAAAAACGCGTGGAATCGATACCAGCGATCCTTCTTCAAGGTGGGGCACAATGGTCGATACACCACCGTCTGCCCAGGTGGATGGCAGAAGCGAGATCGCACGCCCTCCAGGTGCCGAAAAGGCACCGATATGAAATTCGATCTGCCCGCCAGGCCCGTTGATTAACCTTGGCCCGAACTGGGTTTCACAGGTCAGCTGGCCGGTGAGATCCACCTGTAACACGTTGTTGATCGAAACCATGTTCCGATGCCGGGCGATATTGGCGATATTGACCACATAATCGGCCCGATGAAGCTCGATAAGCGGATTGTCGTTCGCCCAACGCACCTCGGTTTCCCGCATTCCCAGCAGTCCGGCAAAGACCGCCTTTCCCGGATGCACGGATGTGTATTCACCTGTAGCAATGCCTCTTTTCACCAGAAATCCCATGCCGGGACAAGCCATCTCGGAAAAAATGCCAAGATCCTTCAGATCATCAAAAACCCCGAGTTCAACCATATACTTGGATGGTTTCCCGACCCCGATCTGGATCGTGTCCCGGTCCCGAAGCAAGGTCTTCAGATGCCCGGCTATCGTCCTTGCCACGTCAGTGGGCTCTTCGAGTTGCCACGCGATTTCAAGCGCCGATACCTCCAGATCTTCTGCCATCGCAATGGCCTTACGCAATCCCCGGGGGTTTCTCATCTGAATGATCTGCCGAATATGATTCTGTTCTTCCGGAGGGAATTTTATGATCAGCGGATCCGCCTCATCTTCGGCCAACGGAGGGGCAGAGATATCGACGAGATAATCGATTTCCGAAATATGAATATCCGTATCGCCCCGGGACCGAATGTGGTGGTTGTCGATTTCGGCAATGATGGTTTTGGCGGCTTTGGCATAGTTGCGCTTCTCCCAGGCCACCCAGCCAAAAGAGCAGAACCCGTTCTCATCCGGTGGTGAGACTTCCATCAGGAACACATCTATGGGTCTTTTCTCCCGGAAATCATCCGTGTAGGGCTTGAAATAGGTACCCACCGTGTAGGGAAGAAACTGGATGCGGCCCTCATCGTGACCTGCCCGGGCGAGGTTCAGAAATACCTGTGTGGTAATGTCAAAGGATTCTCCCATCCCTTCTGAGAGCCAACCCGGATCAAAACCGGGTGCGCAGATCGACACCTTGACATCCCGAAGGGCTTCGCTTCTGGCAACAATGGCGTGGGGCATTTCCCCGCTATACCCGTTGGGGAGGAAGACATGATCACCGGACTGGACCACTTCTGCCGCTGCCTCAAGCGAGATAAGCTTACGATCGTATTGCGTCTGCCAGTCCTTCAAGTCAAGTGGTCTTCTCTCCATGGTACGGTAATCCTTTCATTTCCTCTCAGATGCGATTACGGGGGGCATGTCAGTTATTTTTGCCGCCCCTCTATTGACTCCCAGTTGAATACTTCTTATTCTGTCCCTCAACAATTCATGTGTTAAAGGCGCTTCCGTGCAGGTGCACGTGAATGAGTGTGTACGTGGTGGTTAGGTTCCTGAACAGATTCTTTATTGATCTCAGACTTTACCATAACGAAAGAGAATTCCGGGTTATTTCTTTCTCGACCCTTATTGGATTAAAGAGCGCCAAAGGCTATATATATGATCATCGATATGCATGTCCACACCAAACTCTCCGGTGATTCCTCTGCAACAGCGGAGGAATATTGCCGAGCGATAGAGAAGTTTCGTCGCCACCATCCCTTCGATGGCATCGTTATCACCGAACATCGGGTGTATCATCCCAACGAAGCGTATCAGGAAATAGCTGAGAAATACGAGATGCTAATATTCCAGGGGATAGAGGTTGATGCCGATTTCGGTCATCTGCTTCTCTACGGTATCACGGATAAATTCCTCCGAGCCATCGATATCTCCCAGCGGCATCTGAACAGTGAAAAGGTCATCCGTACCATCGCCGATAGCGGCGGCATTGCCATACCATCCCATCCTTTCAGAGAATCCGGGTATGGCGCTGCCCTGAAAGCACATACCAATACGTTAAATGGAATAACAATCATCGAGGAGCTGAACGGAACAAATACGGCTGAGCAAAATGGAAAAGCCATCGATTTGATTGGGAAGAACGGCCTAAGAGGCATCGGCGGCAGCGATGCACACTATGCAAACAAACACTGGTTTCTCAGCTGTGCCACAGCGTTTGCCAATCCGATTCACACGATGGCCGATCTGGTGAAAGAACTGCGCAAGGGCGACTTTAAACCAATCACCCTCGACAATACCGTTCTGGGCGACTTTTAGAGCTAATGGTTCCCTGACACGTCTGCTTCAGGGAGCCCCAGAAGATCACTAAAGGGTACCCACCAGATGGAAGGGCACCCGTTAGCGTTACCAAGCCGGAAATAGGGATACAGGCTAGCTGATCCCCTTCACGGTCAGGCCTTGCCCCAGTGTTGCCGGTGCGACCTCCAGAAGTTCTTCAACCGTCCATCGGCCACTGCTATAGATGGTCCGCTCCAGAGCCGGTTCCGAATAGAGGCTGATCTGGCCGCCCATCACGTTAAATGTTCGACCACTGATATTACTGGCTGCATCCGAGCACAGAAAAACGATAAACGGTGCAATATCATCGGCTGCATTGGCTTCTGTTCTCTCTTTTGAGCCTGCCCTGCCCGCTCTTTCCCAGGCGGCAATCAGGTCCGGGTTCAGCGTCAGGCGGGTAGCCGCCGTAGGTCTGATGGCGTTACAGGTACAGTTGTATTTTGCCATATCTCTTGAGACCTGGCGGGTCAGGCCAACAATACCTTCCTTGGCAGCGCCGTAGTTGGCCTGCCCGAATGTAGAGGCCATACCGGCGGTGGATGACGTATTGATAATGCGCCCAAACTTTTGCTCGCGCATGTGCCTGCAGGCGGCCCGGGTACAATAGAAGTGACCGTAGAGATGGACCTTTTGGATGATATCCCACTCTTCATCGCTCATATTGAAAACCATTCGGTCTCTGAGTATGCCGGCATTGTTCACCAGGATATCGATCCTGCCAAAGCTATCAATCGCCGTCTGGATAATGCGTTCAGCGCCTTCAGATTCTGCAACGGAATCGGTGTTGGCCACCGCTTCCCCGCCAAGGGCTTTGATTTCATCTGCCACCTGCTGGGCCGGTGTGGCGTCACCCCCGCTACCATCGGTGCTTCCTCCCAGGTCATTAATCACCAGCTTGGCGCCGGCTTCTGCCAGTGCGATAGCCTCCCCCCTTCCAATTCCCCGACCTGAGCCGGTTACGATAGCAACTTTTCCTTCCAGCAATTTAGCCATAGTTCTTTCTCCTTTCCGCTTATTCGCGTTAAACGATACCCCATACAGATGGCCTCGATGCCAATCAGACCCTACAGCCTGTTCCGAGGCCCCGATCCCGGCATTTCTGTTTCAATGCCCTTAGAGTTCAGCTCGGGTTCTGAAACGGCTTCCAAGAAGACCTATCCTATCCAGACGATATATTCAAGTCCAATGGAAGCAGGGAAACAATATAGAGAAACACTTTCTGCGGCCCGAGTGCAGGATCCCAACATGTCGGCTGAGGGTCAAGACGGCTGCGTTCTCTCACACCTTTTATCTTGACTCACGAATGGCTTTCTTCCTATAAAAGCACGATTCACCGACGAACCGGAACAGCGAGCATATTCCTTACAGGTAAAGATCCTCTGCAGCCTGTTGCGGGAAGTCTTCAGCAACGCATCACGCATCACTAGAGGAAGAGACCATGGCCACCGACGATAGCAAAGATAACATGCTCAGATCGGACCAGTGGGACGCATTCCAAAAGACCGAGACCGATCAGAAGAGGCAAATCCCCCCTCCCCCCCGGCAAAAGCCCCATCCAGACAATGCAACGCTCATCGATCTGGTTCCTCCGGAGAATCTGGCCCTGGGAGAAATGTCGGTGATGGAGGCAATCCGGAATCGACGCAGCCGGAGAAAGTATACGGGAGCGCCAATGACACCGGAGGAACTAGCGTACCTCCTGTGGGTTACTCAAGGCATAAGCAGGCCTTTTCCAGGAGATATCGGAGCGTTACGAACGGCACCATCCGGTGGCGGCCGGCACCCATTCGAGACTTACCTTTTCATCAACCATGTCATAGGTTTTGAAAGCGGACTATACCGGTACCTACCCCTGGATCATAAACTCTGTTTCCTGTATTCAGATGCGGAGTTGATAGACAGGATTAGTGCTGCTTTTTATGGGCAGTATATCTCAAATTGCACCGTTGCCTTCATCTGGACAGCCATTCCTTACCGAACCGAATGGCGGTATGGCATCCTCTCCCCCAAACTGATAGCCATTGATGTCGGTCATCTGTGCCAGAACCTCTACCTGGCAGTGGAATCCTTGAGCGCAGGAATGTGTGCCATAGCCGCCTATGACCAAGACAAGATAGACACCTTGCTGGATGTGGATGGAAAAGAGGAATTCGCAGTTTATCTGGCAACCGTTGGAAAGATCAACTGAGTCATCCCAAGGAGGTACCAACATGAGTTTCTGGACAGCAATTGTTATTATCGTGGCGATTGGCTCTTTCTCCGAAGTCTACCGGTCCCGACTAAAAGCCGGCTACAGAGACGTTGAGAAGCTTCTGGAGGACCAGGCACAACGTATGACACGTGTAGAGGAACGCATGGCCAATCTGGAGACCATCGTTCTGGAAAAGGAAAAGGAGAGAAAATTCGAAGGGCTTTCCTAGCCTGGGGTTTCAGGTTTCAGGTGTCGGGTGTCAGGGCAGTACCGGCACTTAAACCTCAACACTGAACACTCAGATGAACCTATTCATGATTCTCAACCACGGAACGGCACAGAATGGGTCACAGAAACAGCAACCCAGGCTGTCCTTTTCATCTCTGTGAAATTCCGTGGGAATCCGTGGTAGAACCAATAAGGATCCCGCTTGGAACGAGAAATCCATCTGACAAATTTTTCGGCAATTCCAAGAAACGTCTGGGCGTTGGGCTTCGTGAGCCTGTTCATGGACGTATCGTCGGAGATGATCCACGGCTTACTACCGGTGTTCCTTGTATCTGTCCTGCATACCCCGGCAATCTATGTTGGCCTGATCGAAGGCATTTCAGAATCAACCGCATTGATCGGCCGAACCGTTTCAGGCGTGTTAAGCGATTGGCTGGGCAAACGAAAAATACTCGCCCTTGCCGGTTATACGCTGGCGACCTTAACCAAGCCGCTATTCGCACTGGCATCCAGCGTGGATGTCGTGTTCGCCGCACGATTTCTGGATCGCTTGGGCAAAGGTATCCGTGGTGCACCCCGGGATGCCCTCATAGCCGATGCCACTCCGCTCCATCTTCGTGGTGCAGCCTATGGTCTCCGGCAATCTCTGGATAATGTCGGCGCGTTTCTCGGGCCCGCATTGGCCATTGTCCTGATGATAGTGTATGCCGGTGACTTTCGCCGGGTGTTCTGGGTCGCCGTGATCCCCGGTGTCATTTCTGTTACCATCCTTACCTTTGCCGTCCGGGAGCCGGCCGGACTGTCCGGCAATATTGCCCGACAGCCCACGGAATACCGGGAGATCCTGAACCTGGGGCGATCCTACTGGTTGGTGGTTGCTTTCGGATCCGCATTTAACCTGGCGCGCTTTAGTGAAGCTTTCTTGTTGTTACGAGCGGAAAACATTGGTTTGGCCATCCATATGGTTCCCGCAATCCTGATTATCATGAGTGTGGTTTATGCCGTCTCTGCGTATCCGGCCGGTCACTTGTCTGATCGCATGGGCCGAACGGGCTTCATCGTTGCCGGTCTGTGTGTTTTGATCGTTTCCCATCTGGTACTTGCCGCTGCTGAGACCAGCGTCCACGTGGGTATCGGTGCCGGACTGTGGGGCCTCCACATGGGCCTGACCCAGGGACTATTGGCAGCCATGGTGTCTGATACGGCCGACGAAAAACGCCGAGGAACTGCTTTTGGTCTGTTTAGCATGATCAGCGGGCTTGCCATGCTCATGGCCAGTCTGTTCGCAGGTATGCTGTGGGACTATTTCGGTCCGCCGGCACCTTTTTGGGCCGGTTCGATATTTGCAGCCGGATCATTGGTCGGTTTCGTCGTCTTCCGGGGACATCTGACAAATGGTTAGGAACACATTGGTACCAATCAGTTCAAATCACATCATGCTTGAGAAGGACTTATCCAAAGAAAGAATCTCGCCACAAAGACACAAAGGCACGAATTCAAACTGCAGCAAATAGCTGCTCTTCGTGTCTTGGTGCCTTTGTGGCCATGCTTTCCGTTGATATGCGTTAGGAGTGAATACATGGGAAATCAAAACCGATGAAATACAAATGGTTATTATTCGATGCGGATCGGACCTTGTTTGACTATGATAAGGCTGAGGCAAGGGCCCTGGTAAACACATTCCAACAGATGGATCTTGCCTTTGAGCCGGACTATCTCTCATTATATAGCCGGATCAATCTGCAGGTATGGCTGGAGTATGAAAAGGGCCTGATTTCTCAGGATCTCCTTAGGTCCGAGCGATTCAAACGTCTACTGGAAACCATCGGTATCCAGGCAGATCCGGAGCTGTTCAGCAAGCGCTATCTGATATACCTTTCTTCCGGATCTGATCTCATCACCGGTGCCGAAGAAACGATAAAAGCCCTCTTCGGGAAGGTGGGGCTGGCGATCATCACCAATGGA
>JAZFSW010000319.1:0-3194 GCA_036446375.1 Desulfobacterales bacterium
TTTTTCAACAGCGAAAAGATAACGACCGTCAAGCCGCCGATCCTCGCCGGGCTGAATTACTTCCTGACCGATGCGTCACGGGGTGGATCCACAACGGCACTTCTCGGCGAAAAAAGAGATGTGAAGGTGTGGATGGCCTGGTTGGAAAGAAGGGTCCATGGGGAAGTAGATGCCATTGAAACCCCGATTGGATACCTACCCAAATATGACGATTTGAAGGGGCTGTTTAAGGACCGCATTGATAAAGACTATCCGGAGGAGCTTTACGTGAAGCAGTTTTCACTTTATCTGGATAATATTCTCGGCAGAATCGATCTGCAGGAAGATGCTTACTGCAAGGAAAAGAATATTCCCGCCACGCTGTTTGACGTCCTTAGCGCCCAGAAGGAAGCGCTGTTGGTCCTGAAAGAAACATATGGGGCCATCGTAAGCCCGGCACAGCTTGAGGGCCGCCAGCAGTAGGTAATGCGGATCCCGGGAGACAACGATATGCCCCGATGGAGTCTGATGGATGCTTCTTGACAATAAGCCGTCGCTAATCAGGGCCATATGCAGTCGCGGTATGTTGGTTGCCCTCGTCATGGGGTTTTCATGCGGTCTTCCCCTGCTCTTGACGATAAGTGTCCTGCAGGCCTGGATGAAAGAGGAAGGTGTCGATCTGACGATCATCGGGCTGATGGCGCTGGTCGGCCTGCCCTATACCCTGAAGTTTCTCTGGGCGCCATTTCTGGACCGGTTCACTCCCGCCTTCCTCGGTCGAAGACGCGGCTGGATGTTGGTTGCTCAGATCGCCCTGATCTTCTCCATCGCCGGTCTGGGCCTCACCGATCCGGTACACTCTCCGTGGATGGTTGCCTTTGCGGCGCTTCTTGTTACCTTCTTCAGTGCATCCCAGGATATTGTGGTGGATGCCTACCGAAGGGAAGATCTTTCCGACGAAATGTTGGGGCTCGGATCTTCCCTGTATGTTAACGGGTATCGGATAGGCATGCTGCTGGCGTCGGGGGGCGGACTGATCATGGCCGATCACATGTCCTTTGCCATGGTCTATCTGATTCTTGCCGCCTGCATGCTGCCCGGTATCATCACCACACTACTAACACCGGAGCCCGATACCGCCGATGCACCCACCAGCATCCGGGCTGCGGTCCTGGATCCACTGGTGGAGTATTTCAGTCGCCAGGGGGCGCTTGTCATTCTGGCATTTATCCTTTTCTACAAGATCGGCGATACCATGGCCAGTGCCATGACCATCCCTTTCTATCTGGATATCGGGTTTTCGAAAACAGAAATCGGTGCGGTGGTAAAGCTTTTCGGCTTCTGGGCGACCATCGTGGGGACATTGTCCGGGGGGATCATCATGATCCGCCTGGGAATCAATCGATGCCTCTGGATATTCGGTATATTACAAGCCGCATCCACAGCATGTTTTATCGTGCTGGCCCGGATGGGTTACAGCGTGGCTGCGCTGTCAGGGGTCATTGCCTTTGAAAACCTCAGCAGTGGTATGGGAACCGCCGTCTATGTCGCATTCATGGCCAGCATCACCCATAAGAAGTTTACCGCTACCCAGTATGCACTCTTGAGCAGCCTAATGGGAATACCCCGGGTGATTGCCTCGGCACCGACGGGCTTTCTTGCTAAGCATATGGGGTGGGAAGGATTCTTTCTGACCTGTACCCTGATAGCGATTCCCGGTATGTTGCTTCTGCTAAAATTTGCGCCCTGGCGTTCGGAACGGGTACTGACAACGGCAACGTAACCCATCGGGAAGGACCCGATTGGCATTTACGCGCTTTTTGCAAGGGAAATTGACCATGAACGATAAGACTCAGCAGGTACCGGAGAAAAAGGCCGTCGGTGAAATAACCACGGCCGAAAGAAAGCATATCTTTTCCCTTCCGCCCGAAGAGGCTTTAGATGCCATTATCGATTCTCCCTATGCGGCCGAGCTGACCCAATCCTTTCCGGAAGAAGATCTCTATCTGCTCATCCATGAAATCGGTATCGACGATTCCCTTCAGTTGTTGTCCATGGCCTCCGATGCGCAATGGACCTACCTGTTGGACATGGAAACCTGGGAGGGGGATCGTCCGGACACGACGGCCCTTGCCCGCTGGCTCAATCACCTCCTCAACGCCGATCCGGATCGTCTGGTCGGCCGGTATTTTGCTGAGCATCTGGAGAGCTTTGAATCGTATCTTTTCAGAAATATTACGGTCGTTGTAAGGGAGAAGAATCAGGATCCTTCCGAGTTTGGAGATGCGTTTTTTACGCTTGACGATCAATACTACATACGGCTCTCCGATGATCCTGACATGGTGGCATCGGATGAAGATTTCGAGAAGAACCGGAAGACATTTCTCAGACAATTTCTCGTGCGGCTTGCCGGGTACGATCACCCCCGGTACCAGAAAATCTTACTTGAAGTTGCCAGTATTATCCCGGCAGAAGCAGAAGAGGAAGCCTACCGGATGCGAAACGTACGGCTGGCCGAGAAAGGATTCCTTCCCTTTGATGAGGCGCTGGGTATATATCAACCCTTGAACCCCGGAGATCTCGATCGGGCGGAGGCCAAAGAGGGTATCGGTGCATCGGGAAGCGATATTCCTTCAACGATGTTGCTGTCTCCCGTGAAGATGGCCCAGGAGGGCAACGTGTTTACCCAGGCCCTTGGCCTGATTGCTACCGATCGGCAGATGGAACAGATCCAGGTCGAATTGGCCGGTTTGAGCAACCAGATTATATCGGCAGACCGACTGAAAGTAACCGAACGGGAGCAACTGGACAATGTGGTAAAGAAGGCCACAGGATATATCGGGCTCGGTCTTGAGGAATGTGTGTCCGATACCGGCAAGATCGATCTGCACCGGGCCGTAGCGTTGATCCAACGATTTCCCCTTTCTCATATTTTCCGAATCGGCTATGGCCTTGCCCTCAAGCTGAAGTGGCGCGCAGAAAAATGGCATAAGCAAAGTTGGACAGCTTCACAGGGCTTGCCGCTTGGGTTCTGGGATGAGCAGTACGTGGGGGTCCTGGGCGGCCTGATGATCAAGAAGCCCCTGCTTTATGACAACTACCGGACCGGCGTGCTGTATAGGGAATTTGCCACGCGTGACGATATCCGGGAGGTAGAAGATACATTGGACGAGGTGATCGCTTTTGATGACCTTTTCTCCCGGATGACCCTCCCG
>JAZFSW010000320.1:0-3667 GCA_036446375.1 Desulfobacterales bacterium
ATCGACCATATCGGTATTGTGGTGGAAGACCTTCAAGGGGCGATGACGGATTTTTCAGACCGCCTAGGGCTCGAATGTGATGAACAGGTAGCATTGGAAGATACCGGCATCCGGATCGCCTTTTACTCACTTGGGGAAGGGCAGATGGAGTTGGTCGAGTTTCAAAAACCGATAGATGGTATGGATCCGATCGTTACCCGCCCGGGAAAGGGAGTTCACCATCTGGCATTTCAGGTCGATGATATTCACGAGGCAATCACCGAAATGACAAAGAAGGGAATGAAGCTCGTAAAGGGTTTTCCCCGTAAGGGAGGCCATGGACTCGTGGCGTTCTTTTATCCTATCGAGGGCTGGGATCTGCTCATCGAGGTATGCCAACCGATTGACGCAGTGGCTAAAAAATAAATGGACTCCCCGATGAAGCAACCCAATAATACCGCTATGGAGAAAAAGGGGCAGTTCTGGAATGAAAAAATTGAAATGCTTCCACCCAAAGAGATGAAAGCCCTGCAGTGGAAGCGTCTGAAGCGACAGCTGCGGTATAATTACGAAAACTCTGTCTACTACCGGGAAGAGAAATTTCACCGGGTGGGTTTAACGCCGGATAAGATCCGGACCCTTGAAGATTTTCAGAAAATTCCATTGATGACCAAGGACGAACATCGTTGGGTACAGGAGGAATCACTTCGACGATTTGGGCACCCATACGGTCTCATCACCTGTGCGCCCCGCGAAAAAATTATCCGTATAAATTCTACGAGCGGTACGACCGGGGTGCCGACCCTTTATACCCTGACCCGGCACGATATCGAGGTTCTCAATGAAATGCATGCCCGGAAGTACTGGCGGGCGGGTTTGAGGCCCGGCAACATCGTGCTTCAAGCGCTCTCTTTGAGCATGTTTACCGGTGGACTCCCCCTTTCCGACGGTCTTCAAGCCATGGGGCTCTGTGTGGTGCCGGTCGGAATAGAGGGCGGCACCCGGCGGGTCCTCGATTTCGCTCTTTTGACAAAACCGGATGTTCTGATCACCACGCCCTCTTTTGGCGAGTACCTCATCGAAAAATCTCCTGAGATTGCCGGCCGGCAGGCCGATGAGCTGGGCATTCGATGGTTTTTCTGTGCCGGAGAACCGGGGGCCGGAATTCCTTCTTTGCGAAAGAGACTGGCGGAGGGCTTTAATGCAAGGGTCTTTGATCACACCGGGGGCGGCCATGCCTTTCACGGCATCTCCTGCGATTCCATACCGTATCCGGGGATGCATTTTTTTTCTCCGGACCATTGTTTTTTGGAACTTGTAACCCCTGAGGCGAAACTGCCAATTGAAATGTCGGATGGGGCTGTGGGAGAGATGGTGTTTACCTTTATCGATTGGGAGGGAGGGCCGTTAATGCGGTATGCCCTGGGAGATCTGGTCCAGGTTTTTATGGAACCCTGCACCTGCGGATGGCCTGAGATGAGATTCAAGATCCTGGGTCGTACGGACGATATGCTGATCGTAAAGGGGGTAAACGTTTATCCTGCCGCCGTCAAGGACATTGTGGGAGAGTTCATACCAAAAACAACCGGTGCGATGCGAATTCTGCTGGAGAAAGCAGGTCCCCTGGTTAACCCGCCGCTGAGGATGCGGGTTGAATACGGGTCTGCCGAAATGCGCGATCAGGACAAGGAACAATTGAAAAAGGAACTCGCCGGCCAAATCGGTGAGCGGCTGCGGGTCCGTCCATCCATAGAACTTGTTCCGCCATACTCCCTTCCCCGGGGTTCGGGAAAGATGCCGATGATAGAGATTGAAAAAGATGGGTAAGATCGTGGCGCCAAACCGTGAAGCAAGCCGGGTGCTTGCATCCATTCTCCAGTGCAGGTTAAAAGCGATTACCCATGAGATGGGGTATACACTTCTTCGGACCTGCAGATCACCGATTCTCAACGAAGCGAGAGATTTTGTAACCGGTCTTTACGATGACAAAGGACACATGCTTGAACAGGCCGAATATATTCCGGTCCTTGCCTTTGCATTGCAGCCGGTCTGTCAGAAAATCATCGAATACTTTGGAGAGGATATCTATCCGGGCGATATTATTTTGCACAATGATGTCTTCACCGGCGGAAACCAGAACGCCGATGTGGCGGTCTTCAAGCCGGTCTTTCATCAAGGAGCGCTTTTTGCGTGGACTGCGGTCAAAGGGCACCAGGCGGATATCGGAGGAGCGGTGGCAGGGGGATACAACCCGGATGCCCGGGAGGTCTGGCAGGAAGCCTTTCGCATCCCCCCGGTTAAGATTTTTGAGAAGGGGAAGCTCAGAAAGGATGTATGGGATCTGATCTTCGCGAATATCCGATATCCTATTGTCGAAGAGGATATCAAGGCCCAGATCGGAAGCTGCGTTGTGGGGGAGAGGTTATTAACGTCTCTTCTCGATCGATACGGTGTGGATCAGTTTCGCACACACCTTGAGCTGCTCTTTGATTCAACAGAGAAAATGGTTCGTTCCGAGATCAAACGCATCCCGGATGGTGACTATCAGGGCGAAAGCTGGATGTTCTACGACGGTATCCATCCGGGATCGAGATTTAAAATAAAGGTCAACATCAACATACAGGGGGAAGAAGTCTTTTTTGATTACACAGGAACCGATCCCCAGACCGAGGGGTTTACCAATGCCCCCTTGAGCGCAAGCGTATCAGCGGTAATTTTAACTTTTTTGATGCTGGTGGACCCTGATATTCCGCATAATGAAGGTATTCTCAGGCCATTGCATATTGATATCCCGGAGGGGACGTTTCTGAATGCACGCTTTCCGGCAGCAACCACATTCGGGAACAGCATTACCGGGCCCCATGCGGATGCCATCTTCAAGGCCCTGTCGAAAGCCATCCCCGACCGCGTCACGGCAGGGTGGAACAGGATGCTGGCTCTGGCCGTCTCAGGGATTGATCCGAGGGGCAACCGGCCCTTTGTTGATATCCTGTTCAATGCCCTGAAAGGGGGATCGGGTGCGGCCCGGGGTTGTGACGGTTACGATCATATTGGACTGATTAATTGTGCCGGGGGCATCCTTGCCCAGGACCCTGAAATGTTTGAACTCCAGACGCCCCACCACCTCCTGAAGCATGAGTTTTCGATAGATTCCGCCGGCGCAGGGCAATGGCGGGGTGGGCTAGGGGTTGAAACAACGATCCGGTTTTACGGGGACCGGGTCAAGGGCGTTGTTTTTGGAGACGGTGTTGATGAGGAGGCCCGGGCGTTCGGTCTTTTTGGAGGGAAAGCGGGCAGCATCAATGAAATGAGCTTTCGGTTTGAAAATGGAAA
The DNA here is from genome assembly GCA_036446375.1 of Desulfobacterales bacterium. GTDB lineage: Bacteria > Desulfobacterota > Desulfobacteria > Desulfobacterales > JAZFSW01 > JAZFSW01. The sequence goes on from JAZFSW010000320.1 coordinate 3,313, forward strand.
ACTCCATCGACCCAAATCCAAAGAGATCATTCCCGAACTTCCCCCGGGAACCGTTTTGCGGCAGGTGGCAGGGGGTGGCGGCGGATTCGGCAATCCTTTTTTAAGACCTGCAGACCGTGTTGCAAAAGAGGTGAGAAACGGTGTCATCTCGTCCCGGCGAGCAAGGGAGGAATACGGCGTTGTGATAACCCCCGGGACATATGAAGTGGACCGGATCGAAACCGGGCGGCTCAGGGGAAGGGAGAACCGATGACACCACCTGTTCCTACCCGCCCCCTGATTTTACAAAACCGATTCCAGCCCGTGCAGCAGCCAGAAATAGGCCATGCTTACGACGATCAAATAGACGCAGGGG
>JAZFSW010000321.1:0-4048 GCA_036446375.1 Desulfobacterales bacterium
GTGACTTCTACCTTGTAAGGGTAGCACTCTCCCGCTGAGTTAACCGCCCGATTTGTCGATTTGATATTACAGATACTGGGTAAAGTCAAGTTGTTCTCGTGAGCCGTTTCCTCTGGCCGAAAACGCTGCGATAGCTGCCTCGAGAGTTGTTGAGATCGGCATATGTTACTGGGGAGGATTGGCGATCTATCCGGATGGCCGTCTCGAAATTGCTCTGAAATCGTCCGATACCCCGGGCTTATTCCCGTTGCCAGAGTTGAAAAAAGCGTAGGATATATCACGCTACAATACAGTAACCAGGAACTTCACATAGCGCCATCAATTCTGTTTGACAAATCGTTTTCAATGTTTGATAAATCAATCCGCTGGTGTATATGGCCTGTTTTCATGCTCGTTTATGCTTCCTGCCTCAAAGCGTGATCACATGGCCTCAAGAGGAGCGAAACGCTGCGTCATACTCAGTGGTAGTGTTTCGTTTCTCAACTATTTTTCATTGTCTGTTAGAAACCGGGTGATATGCACCCGGTTACAGACGCAACGTCTGGAGCGTGGCGCATTGACGTGTTCTTGTCTTTCCGGCCTATGGCCGAAAACCCAAGTCACGCGTTCCGCGTGATCGTTGACTCATATCATCTCAATGGAAAGGAAGGTCAATATGAGCGAGAAAGCAGTGGCTGATACCCCCGAACAGGCCGAATACCGTGCCTACTGCAAGGAATGGCTTGCGAACAACAAGCCCGGGTCTTATCCAAAGGTGACCCAGTCCGCAACTGTCCCGGGCCAAAAGTCACAGGAGCTACAGGATTACCAGGCCGCCTGGCAGAAGAAATGCTATGAAGGGGGGCTTGTTGGATGCGATTTCCCGAAGGAGTACGGCGGTGGCGGCAGGACGGATTGTCAGCGGGTTGCCAACCAGGAACTGGCGCTCGCATTATCGCCTGCGTTTCCCAATGATACGGCGTTGCGGATGGGGGCCTTTACACTCCTGGAGCACGGATCGGAATACATCAAGAAACGATTCATCCCCAAGATGCTGTCCTGCGAAGAGATGTGGTGCCAGGGCTTCAGTGAACCGAATGCCGGATCGGATGTGGCCAATCAGGAAACCTTCGCGGAAAAGCAGGGAGATAACTGGGTCATCAACGGGCAGAAGGTCTGGACATCCAACGGTGAATGGGCGGACTGGATGATTCTAATCACCCGTACGGACCGGTCCCATAAGCATAAGGGGTTGACCTATTTTGTGAATCCCATCAAGGAGAATCTGGGAAAGACCGTTGAGGTTCGCCCCCTGATAAAGATTACCGGCGATGCGGGATTCAACGAAGTGTTCTTCAAGGACATGGTGATCCCGGACAAATACCGCCTCGATGAAGTCGGTACCGGATGGTCGGTGGCCATGACCACATTAAAATACGAGCGTGATGCGGGCGGTATGGTGTCTCCCGGCGTCGGTGGACGTGCGATCGCTTCCGCCGCTGCGATTCCCCTTTCGGAAATGCTGGCCAAGTCACCCCTTGTCAATCTTGCCAAAAACTCTCATCGGAACGGGAAAAAGGCCTCAGATGACTCTGCCATTCGGGATCGAATCATAAAGTGTCTCATCCGCCAGACCGCATTTTCCCAGACCCTTCGTAGGGGGGCGGTAAAGGGTCTCGTCGATAACCCGAGCCGCATACCGCTTCAGATCAAGCTTGTTGCCTCGGAAAACGGCCAGAACACTTCTGCTCTTGGCCTGGAGATAGCCGGTGCGGCCAGCACCCTTTGTACGGCCGAAAAAGAAACGATGTATATGGGCAGTACATGGGCCAGCGCTTATATAGCCTCTTTTGGTGGTACGATTGCCGAAGGTACCAGTGAGATTCAACGTAACCAGATCGGAGAACGCGCACTTGGCTTGCCCAAGTCGAAATAGCATCCAATATTGAGAATAGCATATCCAAGTAGAGACGGCCATTCTACATAGAGATAAGGAGGGATCTACCAATGGCACAACCGAAAGATTTTGGCTTTGGCACGGAAGAGACCATGCTGCGGGATGAAGCCCGACGCTTTTTCAAGAAAAACTGTGATGATTCGAAGCTGATGGAGCTTGTAGGGGGGAACTCTAATCCCAACCGCGAGCCCGAATGCAATTGGGACGAGAAACTGTGGAACCAGATCGTCGATCTGGGATGGACCATACTGGCCGTTCCTGAAGAACTTGAAGGCATCGGCTCCAGTGCGGCTTGTGTTGCCGGATTGATGGAAGAAGCCGGACGCGCCGCCTTTCCGTCGCCGCTGCTGGCCAATGTGAATGCCACTTATGTGCTGAATGCCTGCGGCACCGATGGCGCCAAGAAGGCGTTGGGCGAGATTGTCGACGGCAATACCATTAGCCTGGCAATAATCAACAAGGTGGGTTCCTGGGAGTTCGCAGACACGGATGTTAGCGCCTCCGGTTCGGACCCGACAACACTGGATGGGACATCCTACTATGTGCAGGATGCCCAGAAGGTTGATTATTTTCTGGTAAAAGCTGTTTCGGATGCCGGCGTGGGGCTATATGTGGTTCCCGTAGATGCTCCGGGCGTCACCATCGTTCCCGATCGGATTCATGATTTGACCCGGGATCAGGCCCACGTAGAGTTCAAGTCGGTAGCGGTCGATCCGGCATTTGTGGCCGCACCGGCCGGTAAGGGAGATGGGGTTATTGAAGCGGCTATGCCTGCCATTCATACGATGACGGCTGCCGATATGGTGGGTGCCGGAGAATGGCAGCTCCAGACGACTGCAGAATATGCCAGGACCCGCGTACAATACGATCACCCCATCGGTTTTTTTCAGGCGGTAAAGCACCCGATTGTCGATGTGATGATTGAAATCGATCACGCCCGCTCTCTGGTATACAATGCGGCGTGCGCCATCGATCATGAACCGGACCAGGCCGCGCTATGCGCCCATATGGCGCAGTCAACGGCCAGCGATATGGCAGAATTTGCATCCAATCGTTCGGTGCAGTTTCACGGCGGGATAGGATTTACCTGGGAATGCTTCATACACCTCCACTTCAAACGCCAGGTGCATAATCAGGTGTTGTATGGGGATGGGGGGTATCACCGGTCCAAACTGGCAGATATGGTCATGGGACCGATTGCAGCCTAGGTTCTTCTTCTGAATAGACGTTTTCTTTCAGGCAGGATCGACAGGAGGATCGGGTTCCAGCAGGACGCTTCAACCCGGTCTCTCGTGGAGATCCTGTCGAGACGCTTTTACTGCGCCGGATCATCACCATCAGGGGGTGCAATCTCACCTTCCGTATCGCTACCGTCTTCCCCGGGATCATCGCTACTTTCGTCCAGCGCCGTGTTTGCTGCAGGTTCACTATCCCCATGCGCTGAAGCAACCGCATCTTGCGCTTCATCGACTGTTTCTGCAGCGGCATCCACGGACGATTCCTGCATTTCACCACCCTCGAGGTCATCTCCAGGTGTCGTTTCCGATTCAAACAGCTGAAGCTGATTCGGATCGACTTCCCCGCCGGATTGTTCATCGGCAGGATCCGCTTCTTCTTCCAGGGCCTCTATCTCCTTGGGTGTGGGCAACTCCTTGAGATCTTTCAGATCGAACACCTCGAGAAACAGCTTTGTTGTTGCGTAGATCAGCGGTCTGCCCGGCACCTTCCTGCGCCCGAGGATCCGGATCAGTTTTCTATCCATCAGCATGCGCAGCACACCACCGGAATCCACACCCCGGATATGCTCCACATCACTACGGATCACCGGCTGTTTGTAAGCAATGATGGCCAGCGTCTCAAGGGCCGCCCTGCTCATTCGTGTCGGCTTGGGCTGCAGCAATCGTTTGATCCATTCGGTATATTCGGCTCGCGTCCTGAGCTGATACCCACCGGCCACTTCGTTCAGGTAAAAGCCACCTTTGCGGGCATCATACTCTTTTGAGAGACTGTCCAGAGCATCACGGATCTCAGTGGTTTCGGCATCAAGCAGTGCTTTCTTGATATCATCTACCATCAGGGGGGTCTCGGTGACAAATAACAGGCTTTCAATAA
>JAZFSW010000322.1:0-9296 GCA_036446375.1 Desulfobacterales bacterium
GCAACACCACACCGCTTTTTTCGGCCGAGATCGCCAATGCCTCTCTGGCATATTGGCTCTGGGCGGCAACTTTCTGCCTGCCGGTAAGATGGTGGTCCCTTTCGGGAACGGGAAGGATCACCGGGAAGATCGTACCCGTGATTTGAGGATGATCCGGTCCCATCAGGTGTTCCTGTCCCTTATTTCCAGTGCCTCCTGATACACCTCTTTTCTCGGCAGCCCATATCTTTGAGCGACACGCCTTACCACGTCGGAGAGACGTTGCCCTTCCTGGACCAGTGCCTTTTCAAGATCCTGACACGCTGCAGCCATGGACGCTTCCTGATCGTCTGTCCAGCCGGACACCAACAGGGTGCACTCTCCCTTGACTGACGGGCGATCCTCTACCGCACGGAGAATCCCGGACAGATCATCCCGGAGAAATTCTTCATGAAGCTTGGTCATCTCCCGGGACAAAACCCCATACCGGTCTCCCATGACCTGGACAATCTCTGCTATCAGCCGTGTAATTCGTCGCGGTGATTCATAAAACACCAGGGTCCGGGGTTCTTCCGAGAGCTGTTTCAGCTGGCTGAGTCGTCTGGCTTTCTTTCTTTCCGGGAAACCGATAAAAACAAAAGCATCCGTGGGCAAACCTGAAGCGCTGAGGGCTGTCATTACCGCCGATGCGCCGGGAATGGGAACCACTTCGATATCATTTTCAATCGCAGCCCTGACCAGGCGGTATCCCGGATCTGAAACAGAAGGTGTGCCGGCATCCGAAACCAGTGCCACGGACGCTCCCTCTTTCAGCCTGCTGATCAGCTCTGGTGTGCGCCGGTGCTCATTGTGCTCCTCATAGGATATAAGACGGCCGCGGATACCGTGATGGGCAAGCAGTTGTCCCGATCGTCGTGTGTCTTCAGCGGCAATCAGGGCCACCTCTCCCAGGATATGGATCGCTCTCAGGGTAATATCATCCATGTTGCCAATCGGGGTGGCAACGATATACAGAATGCCTTTCTCTTCAGGCAATTGGGGGTCATTGGTAGGCAAGGTCGAATGCATTCTTGATAATCTCAATACGGGGGGCGTCATCCTCAGAACTGATCGCCACAACATCAAATCTTGCTCTGACAGATTCCTGCCGCGTTGCCTTAAGATAACTGAGTGCTACCATGGAAATCCTGCGCTGTTTCTGCGGGGTTACGGCGGCCTTGGGGTTGCCGAAACGAAACGACTTTCTCGTCTTAACTTCTACAAAAGCCAGTGTCCCTTTGTCTTTGGCTATGATATCGATTTCTCCCAGGCCGGTGCGATAATTCTGGTCAATGATCCGATAGCCGTTCTTCTTGAGGTGTTCGACGGCAAGAGATTCGCCCTCCTGACCGAACTGCTGTCTGTGATCAACCATTTCGCCATCCCATCATTATGCTTTTACCCACCCCCGGAAATCCTGTCAGCACGGGCCCTGTGGCAGGCTTTGGGTCAGGTCATGTGAAAGGATTACGCCCTTAAAACTGCGCCGGTGGATAGGACAGACCCCATGTCTCAGAATCGCTTCTTTGTGGGCCCGGGTGGGGTAGCCCTTATGTCTGTCGAATCCAAAATCAGGATAGTCCACATGGTATCTATCCATTAGCCGGTCCCGGGTGACCTTGGCGACAATGGAGGCCGCAGCAATGGAGCGGCTTCGGCTGTCTCCTTTCGTAATGGGCTTCTGGGGCAGGTGCGACGCGACCTGAAAAATGCCGTCAATAAGGAGAAAATCGGGCTGGGGGTGAAGGTTTTCGATGGCAATCGACATGGAAAGGAGGGACGCCTGGAGGATGTTGATCCTGTCGATTTCAATCGGATCCACGATTCCCAGGCCAATGGATCTGGCCTGATCATAGATCATATCAAAAAAATAATCTCTCTTCTTCGGTGTCAGTTTCTTGGAGTCCGTTACCCCGGACTGAGAAAAAGAGGATGGCAGAATCACCGCCGCGGAAACAACCGGCCCGGCCAACGGTCCCCGGCCCACCTCATCGACACCCGCGATGTTTTGAAAGCCTTTTCGAAGGGCCTCTCTTTCAAACCCCCACAGATCAGATGGCGATGTGTCAAGCTTCGGGAAAAGATCGCGTTGGTGCCGATTCATAAACAGACACTCCAAAGATGCATCTATCAGGTGAGCCGACGCTCTTTTATCCGTGCAGCCTTCCCCCTGAGTTTCCGAAGATAATAGATCTTGGCGCGACGCACACGACCCCGGGAGACCACTTCGATCTTGTCAATAATCGGCGAATGAAACGGGAATATCCGTTCAACGCCGACACCGTAAGAGATTTTCCGGACGGTAAACATCGCATCCGACATTCCCTTGCGTTTACTGATGACGACCCCTTCAAATACCTGGATACGTTCCTTTTCACCTTCTTGAATCTTCACATGAACCTTTACGGTATCACCAGCGGCAAAACTCGGATGATCGAACCGCATCGTCTCTCTTTCTAATTGTTCCAACGTCAACATATGTATATCTCCTAACCCGGATAGACCGGAAAAATCGCCATAAAGATACTACGGGTGTATTTTCTATTCGCTCTTCGCGCCTTGAAACACGCGTGTCTCAGTGGAAATGAGTGATATTGTGTCCAAAAAACCACAACATCTGTTTCTAAGCATAGGGTCCGGATAAACCGGAATCCGGCTCAGAGAGCCGGCCTTATTCGTTCAATACTTACGCTGTGCCTGTCCTGCATCCCATCAGCCGATCCAGCATGATCGCGGCAGCAGACCGGACGGAAAGATGATTGTAGTCCGTATCACCGACAATCGGATCGAGAATATGATCGGCTTCGGCGATAAAGTCTTCCGACAACCCCCATGCAGTTCCCAACGCGAGAAGATAAGGTCTGCCGCTTTTCAGCATTTGATGGAAATCAGAATAGCTGAGGCCCCGGTCACGCGGCCTTGCACTGGTAACCACCACCTCGGGCCGTGTCCCGCAATCCGCGCAGATTTCGTCAACCACCTCATCAAGGGAGGCCTTGATCGAAATCAGCTTCAATGCCTCATCTCGCATCGGGTTGTATTTTGCACCGGCGCCTTTGACCCAGTAACCGACAATCCGGTCCACAAACACGCGCTGATCATCAAGTGGGGTAACCACGTAAAAGGATCGTACCCCGAAGGTTTTTGCCGCCCGTGAAATGTCATGCAAGTCAAGGTTGGTCACCGCAGAAGCAATGACCTCACCATTCTTATTGACCACCGGATAGTGTATCAGTACCACGTGAAGATTGGTCATGAATGATCTTCTCAATATCCAGTGCCCACTTCCTGAGCGTATCCAGCTCCCCTTCCCCCAGGGACCGTTTTTCCAACAGATCACGCCGCTTGAGAAATGTCCGTATCAGCGAGGCCTCGAGGCGATACGCATCGATTGCCTTATGGTTGCCGGACTGCAACACCTCAGGAACCGATTGTCCCTCAAATTCCCCCGGCCGGGTATAGTGGGCATGCTCCAGCAGACTACCGTTGAAAGATTCCTTTTCCGCTGATTCCGATCCACCGAGTACCCCGGGAACCAAACGGGTGACAGCATCGATAATCACCATGGCTGCCAGCTCGCCACCGGTCAAGATGTAATCACCGATCGATATTTCATCATCGATAAAGTCGGTGACGATTCGTTCATCCACGCCCTCGTACCGACCGCATACCAGTATGAACCCCTCTAAGGAGGCCAACTCTTCCGCTGCGGCCTGATCAAATGAGCGACCCTGCGGGCTCAACAGTATCGTTCTATCGTAGGCGGCCGTTTCCCTTGTGGCGCGAATGGCGCCGGCCAGGGGCTCCGGTTTCAGAACCATACCGCAGCCGCCGCCATAGGGTCGATCGTCGGTGACCCGGTGCCGACCGGACGCAAAATCCCTGATATTAACAAGGGATACCAAAAGCTTACAGCTATCAATCGCCCGCTTCATCATCCCGTTGGTTAGGAAGGGATCAAACATTTCCGGAAAAATCGTCAGGACGGCGGCATTCATCATAGTCCTTCCGGCAATGCAACCCGCATAACCTTCTTCTCAACGTCAATCGCCTGCACCACCGATTCAAGAGCGGGAATCAGAATCTCCTGATCATCGTCTTTGACAACGTACACGTCATTTCCGGCAGTGGGAATGATCGATTCAACATGACCGAGAAAACGGTCGTCGACGGTAAAAACAGAAAGTCCGATCAAATCGGACCAATAGAATGTTCCCTCTGCCAATTCGGGAAGCAAACGCTCATCAATAAGAAGCGTTGTGCCGACAAGCGCCTTAGCATGATCAAGGGATGTAACACCCTCAAGAGACAGTCGAAATACCTGCCGGTGGGGCTTGACCCATTGGATAGCATAGAAAACCGGGCTTCCACCCTCATGCTTCAGGCAAATCCGCTCGCCGGGTTCAAGAACAGACACCGATTCGGCATATGGATGAACCTTAAGGGCCCCTTTCAGCCCATGGGACCCCACAATCTTGCCAACAGGAATCAAATCATCTTCCTGCACAGCCTACTCAATAATCTCAAGAACAGTGCGCTTTTTTATCTTGGCAGAGGCCGCGCTGATGATTGTGCGCATCGCTCTTGCGGTCCTGCCCTGCTTTCCGATAACTTTCCCCAGATCCTCCTTGGCCACCTTCAACTCCAAAACGGTGGTCTGATTTCCCTTTACTTCTGAAACTGTAACCGCTTCCGGACTGTCAACCAACGACTTGGCGATGTAAGTAATCAGCTCTTTCATAGCTCCGTCTCCTTTGTCGAAATGTGAGAAACAGGGGGCAAGGATGCTATGCGGGGAGTGAAAAAAGCCCTTCCTTCTTCAGGAGGCTCCTCACCGTATCTGTTGGAATAGCACCCTTATCAATCCAATACTTCACTCGCTCCGATTTCAACGAAACCACCGCTGGGTCTGGCGCGGGGTCATAAGTACCTACAGCTTCCAGATACCTACCATCCCTTGGACTTTCAATATCGGCTACAACAATACGATAAAAAGGTTTCTTCTTTGCACCATGTCTTGCCAGTCTGATTTTTACTGCCATTATTGCTATTCTCCTTCAGAACGGTAACATGCCGGAATCCAATCCGCGCATGCCGCCTTTGCTGATCTTTCTCATCATTTTCAGAACCTGATTGTAATTCTTCAGTAGCTTGTTTATGTCTTGTACACTGGTTCCGCTTCCTTTGGCAATCCTTTTTCGACGACTGCCATTGATAATATGATGCTTCCGGCGCTCCTCGCCGGTCATGGAATTAATGATCGCCTCAATCCGGACAAGTTCATGGTCATCGACCTGAAGATTCTTAAGCTGCGCGTTCTTCCCCATGCCCGGTATCATGTTCAGCAGGTCGGAAAGGGATCCCATCTTTCGAATCTGGAGAATCTGATCGCGAAAATCCTCCAGCGTAAACTGGTTCTTGCGCAGCTTCTTTTCAAGTTCGATGGCTTTTTCTTCGTCAACGACCGCCTGGGCTTTTTCGACCAGGCTGAGGACATCGCCCATCCCCAGGATCGTCGATGACATTCTGTCCGGATAGAAGGGCTCAAGATCATTGAGTTTTTCACCCACACCGACGAACTTGACCGGTTTCCCGGTAATGGCTTTGATGGAAAGTGCAGCCCCTCCTCGCGCATCCCCGTCCATTTTCGTGAGTACAACCCCACCGATATTGAGCTCGGAATCAAATGATGCCGCGATATTGACTGCATCCTGACCGGTCATTGCATCGGCTACAAAGAGGATGTCTGCCGGCTTCACAACATCCTTTATCCGGACCAGTTCGGCCATCAAGGTCTTATCAACATGCAGCCGCCCGGCAGTATCCACAAGAAGCGTGTCACATCCCTCCTTATGGGCGATGATCCTTGCATCTTCGCAAATCTGCTCCGGTGTCATCTCCTGGGTCGAAGGGAAAACCGGCACATCGAGCTGCTGTCCGAGTTTCGTCAATTGGTCGATGGCTGCCGGACGATAGACATCAGCGGGAACCAGGTAGGGCTTTCTCCCCTTCTTTCTTAAGAAAACCGATAGTTTCCCAGCGGTTGTCGTTTTTCCGGACCCCTGTAGGCCGACAAGCATGATCGAAACCGGTATCGACCCGGAAAGGTTCAGATCCTGCTGATGCGCCCCCATAAGGTCTGTGAGCTCATCGTGAACGATCTTAACAACCTGCTGCCCGGGAGTCAGGCTCCCCATAACCTCCTGGCCGAGAGAACGCTGTTTGATATCGGCAACAAACTTCTTCACCACCCGATAATGGACATCGGCCTCGAGTAGCGCCATTCGGACCTCTTTCAGCGCCTCTTCGATATTCTTCTCCGATAGCTTGCCGTGCCCTTTAAGCTGTTTGAATACCGCATTGAGTTTGTCGCTTAGATTCTCAAACATCCCCCACCACCGATAATCATTCGCATCCTGCCCTGCAATGGAAAGCCGCTGTATCCGGTAAATCCATGCAGGGATCTAAAACTATTGAAACTAATATTATGTCGGTGTAATGTCAAGGAGAAAGTAGGGAAAGAGGCGACCCGATGAAACCATCCACACCCATTACAAATGACATTAAGGATCTCACCAAAGATCAGCTGTCGGCATGGCTCGAGAGCCAGGGGATGCCTGCCTATCGGGCCACGCAGATCTTCAAATGGGTATACCAGCGTCAGGAAGATGATTTCGGCAACATGACCGATCTTGGAAAAGATACCCGGACACAGCTGGCAAACCGGTTTACCATCGGCCGGCTGCACATAAAGACCGTTGAGACCTCAAAGGACCGATCCCGGAAATTTCTCTTTTCCCTCAGTGATGGCAACACCGTTGAAAGCGTTCTAATCCCGGAAAAAGACCATTACACCCTCTGCATCTCAAGCCAGGTGGGTTGTGCCCAGGGCTGCCGGTTCTGCCTGACGGCAAAAGGCGGGCTGAAACGCAACCTGACGACAGGAGAAATCATTGCCCAGGTTCGTGACATTGCCGCTACCATTGAAACGGACCGGCGACTAAGCAATATCGTTTTCATGGGGATGGGTGAGCCCCTGGCAAATTATCAACACGTGGTCAGTGCCCTCGGTATTCTCACGGACCGAAATGCAGGTTTTGGATTCCCCGGCCGCCGGATCACCGTCTCTACTGCCGGTGTGGTGCCAAGACTCATCGATTTCGGTCGTAACACCCGGGATCTGGGGGTCAATCTGGCCATCTCACTAAACGCCACAGACAATCGAACCCGCAGTATGCTCATGCCCATCAACCGGGCATACCCCATCGAGATGCTTCTGGCCACCTGCTGTAAATACCCCTTGAAACCCGGTCGTTCCATCACCATCGAGTATGTCCTCATGGCCGGGGTAAACGATTCGGTAGCCGATGCAACCCGTTTGGCTGATCTGCTCCGACCCTTTCGGTCAAAAATCAACCTTATCCCCTTCAATTCCCATGACGGCTGCGATTTCAAGCGGCCAGATGACACGGGCATTGAGGCGTTTCGCAATGTACTGGTCAGACAAGAGTATACGGTGATGACCCGCAACAGCAAAGGCCAGGATATCTCAGCGGCATGTGGTCAGCTATCCCTGTAATATATATAAAAAATCTACCTTCACGCTCTTCTTTTATGGTATAGTATCAGCAACATTGATCCGGCATATCCAAGCTGGGGGTATGATATCTGTGAAACCACGATGCCAATGGGCAGGGACCGACCCGCTTTATGTTCATTACCATGATTTCGAATGGGGCGCTCCTATCCATGATGACCGAACGCTCTTTGAGTTTCTCATCCTTGAAGGCGCCCAGGCAGGTCTAAGCTGGATCACGGTCCTCAAGAAACGGGATAACTACAGAAAGGCTTTCGACAATTTCGAGCCTGAAAAGATCGTGCGCTATGATGACCATGCCATCGAAGCATTGATGTCAAATCCGGGAATCATTCGAAACAGGCTGAAGATCCAAGCTGCCGTGAAGAATGCCCGGGCTTTCCTGGCAACCCGGGAGGAGTGCGAAAGTTTCGATGCGTATCTCTGGCAGTTTGTGGGTGGCAGGCCCATCGTGAACCGCTGGGACACATTGTCCCAGATCCCCTCTCAAACAAAAGAATCGACAGCCATGAGCAAGGATCTGAAAAAAAGAGGGTTCACCTTCGTGGGCCCAACGATCTGCTATGCATTCATGCAGGCCGTGGGCATGGTCAATGACCATACAACGGATTGTTTTCGACATTCTGAGCTGCTTTGAGCGGTCCTGCGGCACCAGACCGGGGAGCTGACTATGGCATTCTGTGAGACCTGTGGTAAGACCCATACTGTTGGGTTCATCGCAACCCGACTTTCAGGAACCGATGGTGTTTCCCTCGAAACAGAAAAATGGGCGGTTGTTTTTGAAAGACGAGGATTCAACTGCTGCTACTTTGCCGGTGAGCTGGATCGCGCTTCGGCCTGTTCATATCTTGTGGAAGAAGCCCATTTCCTGCATCCGGAGATCCTGGATATCCGCCACAAATGTTTTGGCAGCCTTACCCGAAGCCGATTGCTGACAGAAAGAATACATGCGCTTACCGAGAAATTGAAAGCGGATCTGTATCACTTCATCGAATCATTCGACATCGGCTTTCTCGTGGTGGAAAATTGCCTGGCCATCCCCCTGAACATCCCGCTGGCACTGGCGATCACAGAGGTCATCGCTGAGACCGGCATACCCACCATCGCCCACCACCATGATTTCTTCTGGGAACGTCAGGAGTTTCTCACGGGTGCTGTCTGGGATTATCTCAACATGGCCTTTCCGCCCCATATCCCCAGCATCAAGCACGTGGTACTGAATTCTTCCCAGGACAATCAACTGAGCCTGCGAACAGGGATATCGCCCACCATTATACCTAATGTAATGGACTTTGAGAAACCACCGCCGCCGGTAGATGATTACGCCAGCGATGTCCGGCAGGCGCTGGAGATTGACAACGATACCCTTTTCATTCTCCAGCCGACACGGGTGGTTCAGCGAAAAGGAATAGAACATGCCATAGAATTGATTCAGCAGCTCAACCTAAAGTCAAAGCTCATCATCTCCCACGCGTCCGGGGATGAAGGCCACGACTACGAACAGCGGATACGGCAGTATTCCAAAATGCTGAACGTGGACACGGTCTTTGTGTCAAAGATCATCAATGAAGATCGGGGACGTGGAATCATTGAAGCAGTGGCAACGACCTTCTGGTTTGGGTTTCGGGATGATCTGGTCATCCGGATACAATCAGAAGAAGGTGGAACAAGGATCGACCTC